>JACCXN010000037.1 GCA_013696965.1 Bacteroidota bacterium
AGAGCCTCTTCAGCAGCAGTAGATGGTACTTTTATTTCATTCAAACCAAAATCTGGTTCTGCAGGTTCAGGAAGTAACTTCCTGTTTATTTTTCCATTAGGGGTAAAAGGGAAATTCTCCAGGTTTACAAAATATAAAGGAACCATATATTCAGGAATTTCCTCTAAAAGAAAGGTGCGTAATTCTTTCGTTTCAAAAGAATTCCCTGTATAATATGCACATAAATATTTACTCCCTGTTTTATCTTCCCTGTCAATAACAATCACTTCTCTAATTCCAGAAAAATTAAGAAGCTTATTTTCTATTTCACCTACTTCAATGCGGTAGCCTCTGATCTTTACCTGGGTATCCATCCTGCCAAAAAACTCTATATTGCCATCCGGTAGCCAGCGAGCTAAATCACCAGTCCTGTAAACTCTATTACCGGTAGTAAACAAATCAGTAAATTTTTCAGCAGTTAATTCAGGTCTTTTTAAATAAGCTCTGGCAACCCCGGCACCGCCAATACATAATTCTCCCGGAACACCAATTGGCTGAACCTGATCACCTTCTCCAAGAATATACAATTGCGTATTAATATAGGGTTTTCCTATGGGCAAAACACTTGAAACTGAATCTAAGTCACCTTCAAAAAAGCAGGAATCAATTGTGGCTTCTGTAACTCCATAACTGTTAATTATCCTGAACTTATTATTAAACTGGTTCTTTAGTTTAACAAAGTTTTCTTTACTTAATGTGTCAGAACCAAAAATTAAAATTTTTAAATGATTTAAAGATACTTTTTGCTCCCAGACCTGTTCCATTAAAGGAATAATTAACCCGGGTGTTGATTCAAAAATTGATATTTGATATTTTTCCAAAACCTGGATTAAAGAGGAAATATCTAATCTGAATTCTGCAGGACAAACGATCATTTGTCCTCCATTAACAAAGGATCTTAAAATATCTCCAACAAATACATCGAAAGAAAAACTTGCAAGCTGAAGCAATCTAACATCAAACTCATTTAATTTATAATCCTTTTTCCAGGCTAAGGCTATGTTTACTAAACTTCGCTGTTCCACCATTACTCCCTTAGGTTTCCCTGTGGAACCAGAGGTATATATTACATACGCAAGATCATGGGCCTTTCTTTCAACAGCGGGAAGAGTTTCAGAACCGGATAAGGAATCAGCAGAGAGATAAATAACTTCTCCTCCAAAAACAACCTTTTCCTTTAAAGATTCCTGAGTAACTAATATCTGAATTCCGGAATCTGTCAGCATATGGTCTATTCTGTCCAGAGGATATTCAGGATCAATAGGAACATAAGCAGCACCGGCTTTCCAAACTCCTAAAATTGAAATGAACATTTCCGGTGTCCGATTCATCATTATACCAACTATATCTTCTTTTTTTATTCCTTTCTGAAGAAGAATAGAAGCAAATGAATTTGATTTTTCATCAAGGTCTTTATAAGTAAAATTTTCTTCTGAAGAATTTGCCTGACCAGGAAACGTAAGCACTGTTTTTTCACCATTTATTTTAACCTGTTCTTCGAAAAGATTAATAACTGTTATATTTTCAGGGATTGGATATAGGGTGTTATTTAAATTATTTAAAATGAAACTCTTTTCTTCTGAAGAGATAATAGAAATATCACCGATTGGTATATCAGGATCAGCAATTATGGATAAAATAATGTTCTTAAAATGTCCGGAGAATTTTTCAATTGTTTCTTTTTTAAAGAGACTCAGAGCGTATTCAAAAATGAGCATCATTCGATCAGAGTGCTCCACTACATCTAAAGAAATATCAAATTTTGAAATACCTGTGTCTAATGAATACCTGTTGAATTTTACATCCCCGGACTGTAACTCTCCCATTGAATTATCCTGGTAGGCGAACATTGTATCAAACAGAGGATTTCTGCTCATATCACGCCTCAGGTTCAATTTATCTACTAATGCTTCAAAAGGATAATCCTGATTTTCGTAAGCATTCAGTGTTAAATCTTTTAATTCAAAAAGATATTCTCTGAAGGTTTTATTGTTTTCAGGATAGCTTCTTAATGCAAGTGTATTTACAAACATCCCGATCATATCTTGCAGGTCAGGATGCTTCCTTCCTGCAACAGGCGTTCCTACAACAATGTCTTTTTGGCGGCTGTATTTTGACAGCAAAATATTATAGGCAGCAAGCAAAACCATAAATAAAGTGGCACCGGTTTCCCTTGTTATTTCCTTAAGTTTTGTTAGCGTCTCTCCATTTAATTCTGTTGAAAAGGTAGATCCTTCAAAACTTTGAACAGCAGGTCGCTTAAAATCAGTGGGAAGATCAAGTACAGGCACTTCTTCAGAAAACTGATTTAGCCAGAAGACCTCCTGCATTTTAAGTGCATCAGATTGTAAAAATTGCTGCGTCCAGACCGCATAATCTTTATATTGAATTCTTTGGTCTTCCAATGATTTATCTTCATAAAGCTGCAAAAATTCTCTAACCAATATTTCTGTTGAATAGCCATCTGAAATGATGTGATGCATATCACATAAAAGCAGGTGATAATCATTAGAAACATTAACAACAGCAACTCTTAATAATGGCGCCTGGCTTAAATCAAAAGGTTTTATTAATTGAGCAATAACAGATGGAACCTCTTTCTCGGTGCAGTTTAGGAACTGGAATGGAAGCTTCACTTTTTCATTTATGAGCTGCATAGTTTCCCCATCCACCATTTCAAAGGTTGTTCTTAAAACCTCGTGTCTTTCAAGAAGGGTGCAGAAAACGTGTTTTAATTTTTCCACATCCAAATTACCTTTTATAACAAAGGTACCGGGCATATTATATGATGTGGAAGAACTTTCAAATTGAGAAAGCACGAACAATCTCTTTTGAGCAGGGGAGGCAGGGTAATACCTGGCTGGCTCAGCGGCTTCAATTCTTTTTATATCAGATACTCCCTGTCCTTCGATAAATATTGAAAGTGTACGAATTGTTGGATAATTAAATATTGCCCTCAGCGGTACATCAACCTTTAACTTTCTTTGTATCTGAGAAACCAGGATAGTTCCCCTTAAAGAATGACCGCCAATTTCAAAGAAATTATCTGTAACACTTATTTGTTGAAGGGAAAGAACTTCTTTCCAGATTTCCAGCATTTGCTTTTCGAGCTTTCCTTCTGCTTTGTCAAAATCTTTCGACTTTGAAAGAATTGCAGAAGGAGCAGGTAATTCTTTTCTGTTAACCTTTCCGTTCTGTGTTAGCGGAATATGCTCCAACTTCACAATATGCGAAGGAACCATATATTCAGGCAGAGATGCAATAAGCTCTTGCCTTAAAACAGAAACATCAATATCATTTGATAAAACCACATAAGCACATAAATACTTAAATCCGGTTTTGTCAGCCCTGTCTATAACTACCGCTTTTTTCACTGCAGGATTTACATACAGCCAGCTTTCTATTTCACCGAGCTCAATTCTGTATCCGCGAATCTTTACCTGGTGATCAATTCTTCCGAGATACTCCAGGTTTCCATCCACAAGCCATCTTGCAAGGTCTCCCGTTCTGTACATTTTTTCTCCTGATCGAAATGGATTGCTGACAAACTTCTCAGCAGTTAATTCAGGTGATTTTAAATACCCACGGGAAAGTCCTTTACTGTATATACATAATTCTCCGGGTACTCCAACAGGTTGAATATCTCCTGTGGCAGACAAAATATAAACTTCTTCATTACAGTGCGGCTTACCTATTTTAACTGCCCCTTCACCAATTCTGTAACTTGTACTCCAGATTGTATCTTCTGTAGGACCATAAACATTATATGCATTTAATTTCGGGTAGGAAGAAATGGTTTTATTAAGGTTTTCAGGAAGAGCTTCGCCACCAACTAAAAGAAAATTTATTTTGTTTAAAAAACCCGAACCTCCGGTTTCTAAAAGAACCTGTAAGCGCGATGGCGTTAATTGCAGAACATTTACACCTCCTGAGTTTATTAACTTAATGATAGATTGAGGATTTGATGCAACTTCATCTGTGGCAATCTCTACCTTCATCCCTGTAAGCACACTGCAAATAAGCTCCAGAACAGAAATATCAAAAGTTAATGTTGTTAGAGCCAGTATTGAATCATCCTGAGAAAAACCATATACTTCTGTTAAGTTTGGAAGAAAGCTTAGAACATTTCTATGTTCAATCATTACTCCTTTTGGTTTTCCTGTAGAACCTGAAGTATATATTATGTAAAGTAGATTTTCCGGGTGATTAACTCTTTTTACATTCCCTGTGCTTTCAACTTTTATTTCAGGATCAGCTATATCAACTACTTCACCTTTAAAATTAACTTTATGCTTAAGTGCTGAGGAAGTAACAAGAATTTCAGCCTCACTGTCTGAAAGCATATACTCTATTCTATCTTGCGGATAAGCCGGATCAACAGGAATATAAGCAGCTCCTGATTTTAAAATCCCCCAGATGGCTACCATCATATCAATGCTTCTCTCAACAAGAAGCCCCACCACTTTTTCAGGCGCAGCACCTTTACTTCTTAAAAAGGCAGCAAGCTGATTTGCCCTCTCGTTTAATTGCTGGTAGGTAATTTTGCTTTCTCCACACTTTATAAGCTGCCCAGATGATTGCATTATCCTGTTTTCAAAAAAACTGATAATTGTTTCACTATCTCCGATCTTACTCTTAGGTGAAGTATTGAAATCAACAAGTAATTTATTCCTTTCGCTTTCTGAAAGCAGTTGAATGTCTTTTAATTTAACCGATGCATTTTCAGAAACACTCTCTAAAATATTTTTAAAATGCTCTAATAAGCTTACAATGGTTTCTTTATTAAATAAAGCGCTGGCATATTCTGCTTTTACTTCCAGTCCGGAATCTTTCTCAGTTATTTCAAGTGTGAGATCAAATTTCGCTGTGCCAGCATCAATGTTTAACCTGGAAGTTTGAAGACCTTTAATATTCAAATCTCCTACTTCCATATTTTGAAAAATAAGGACAGTATCAAAAAGCGGGTTTCGGCTTAAATCTCTTGTTAGATTTAGCTTACTTACAAGATCTTCAATTGGGAAATCCTGGTGCATAAATGCTTCTAATGCGTTGTTCCCTACTTCAACTAAAAACTGCTTAAAAGTTTTATCTGCTGAGGGAAAATTTCGCATTGCCAGCATATTTATAAAAACACCAACCATTTTCTGCACTTGGGCGTGCGTTCTGGCTGCTACCGGGCTCCCAACTATTATATCTTCTTGGTTCGAATATCTAGAAAGCAGCACATTATATGCAGAAAGCATCACCATATATAAAGTAGTACCTGTATCTGATGCTAAATTTTTTAATTTTGCTACCAGCTCAGAATTTATATTTGAAGTAATAACAGCACCTCTGTGATCCTGAGTTGCCGGCCGGGCAAAATCTGTGGGAAAGTTTAACACAGGCAGTTCACCTGAATATCGCTCCAGCCAATGTTTCTCCTGCTCAAGAAAATACTCGCTATTAAAATGCTTCTCTTGCCAGACTGCAAAGTCTTTATAGTCTAAGTTAATTTCAGGAAGTTCAAAACCCTGGTAAAAAGCCGAAAATTCTTCTATGATTATCCCCATAGAAGTACCATCTGCTATAATGTGATGTACATCAAACAGCAGCAGGTGATCAGCTTTTCTTTTTACAACTCCTGCTCTAAAAAGCGGCCCTTGAGCAAGGTTATAGGGGCGAACAAACTTTTTTAGAATCACCCCTATTTCATCGTCTTTAAAAAACTCAAGGGCAAATGGAACGGAAGAATGTACAAACTGCACAGGCCCGTCATTTTTTACTCCGAATGTTGTTCTGAATATTTCGTGTCTGGCAATCAGCTTTTTAAAAGACTCCTCAAGCTTTGTATAATTAAGATCACCTTTTATTGAAATGGCACTGGTAATGTTATAAGCAGTATTATCTTTTTCCAGTTGATCAAGAATAAACAACCTTCTCTGGGCCGATGAAAGAGGATAATAATTTCTCTCAGAAACATTTTCTATAGCAGAAAAAACAGAATTTTTACCTGTGTCAATGTATTTCGCTAGTTTTTGAATGGTAGGGGCTTTAAATACTTCCCGCACGTTAAGCTCAACATTAAACTCCTGGAGAATAACAGAAATTAATAAAGCTGCTTTTAAAGAATGTCCACCTAATTCAAAAAAGTTATCGTTAGTTCCAAGCCCTTCAATACCCAAAACATCTTGCCAGATTTTTACTAGTTTTTCCTCCACCTCATTGGCAGGAAGTATATGTTCCTTTAGAGAAAACTGTTCATACTCCAGTCGCTCTAAATGCTGAATCACATCATCAAAAGCTCCGGATTTATAGTGATCACCAAGTTTAAACCTCTGTACCTTTCCACTGGTTGTTTTAGGAATATTATTAACTGGTAAAACGTGCGTAACCTCAAGGGCTATTTTTTGGCTGATATATGATTTTAGCTTTACAGCAAGTTCAATAAATTGTTCAGACTTTCCCCTGTGCTGTACAAATAAAATAATTTCTTCTTTTTGTAATTCCTCATTAGTTGTTCCGAAAGCAACAACCTTTCCCTGCTCCAATTCCTTTAGCTCTTCAGCTATACGCTCAATATCGTGTGCATAAAAATTTTGCCCGTTAAAGAATATTACATCTTTTGCCCTTCCGGTAATTACAAGTTCATTATTGGTTAAAAATCCAAGATCACCTGTATTTAACCAACCATCTGCTGTTATTAGTGATTCAGTGGCAAGTGCATTATTATAATATCCACCCGTAACATTCTTTCCTTTAATTTGAATTGAACCGACAGTTCTATCTTCTAAAGGTTGGTTGTTGTAATCGCATATTCTTACATGGCAATCATTTACAGCAGTACCAACCACCATAAAGCCAACAGATTTTTCACGGTCTGTTATCTCATCGACTTTCTCACCAAAGTTTAATTTGTTTCTATCCAGATAAACAGCCTTATATTCCTTATCAACGGGAGGAAAGGTGACTGCAAGACTTGCCTCTGCCATGCCATAAACAGGAAACATTGCTTTTTTTTGCAAACCTGTGGATGACAAAACATTCAGAAACTTATCACACAAGGCAACAGATATAGGTTCTGCGCCATTTAAGATCCTTCTTACGTGAGATAAGTCCCAATCTTTTATTTGATCTTCTTTATAATAGGATAAAAAATGCTTGTAACCAAAGTTTGGCGAGGCCAAAAAAGTTGCCTTATGTTCATGAACCTTCTTAAGCCACAATGCAGGCTGCCTCACAAATAAATTTGTAGGCATTAATATTTGGTCTATTCCTTTAAAAAGTGGTGTTAAATGAAAACCAATCAAACCCATATCATGGGTTAGTGGCATCCAGCCAAGGGTAGAATCAGTTTCCCTTAAATCTGAACAGGCAATAATTGCCTTTATATTGGTAATTAAATTTTCGTGTGTTAAAACAACACCTTTAGGTTCTCCCGTAGAGCCTGAGGAAAACTGTATAAAAGCAATATCAGCAGGTTGTGAATTATAAACCTCCCCTTTAGTTTCTGATTTTAAAAGCTCCTCAACAAGAATTGATCTTACAGCCATTTCTTCAACAACATTATTATCTGAAGCAGTTTTCTCCCTGAATCTTTTTAAAGTGTCATTACTGCAAACTAAAGTAGGGTTCTTTAGAACTTTCCAGATATTTTGAAGTTTAAACCTGCTTTCGGGATTTACAGCAGGCGCAACAGGAACGGGAATTATACCACCCATTAAACAGGCCCAGAGCGTAATAATAAATTCCTTATTGCTTTCTAACTGAAATACAAGTTCATCCTTAGGTTTTATGCCTTTCTCCTGAAGTTTTCCCAGGATAAATTCTGATTTTTCAACTAACTGTTGATAAGATAAGGTTTCAGAAAGCTTGTCTCCATCAATAAGTATCACACCCTTTTTTGATTTTCTCTGATTCAGAAAAGAATCAACAAGAGACAAATATTCAATCATAAAGCTTAAAAAAAAGAAGATAAATCATTTTCACAGTCTGTTTTTTTTTATTATCCCCCCCTGTTCATGGTGCAAAGGTAAATTTTCTTAATACCAAAGTCAACCAAAACTTTAAAATTAAATTAACATTTTATCATCGGGCTTTTCTAATTAAAATTATCTTTGCGTCAATACATTTTTTTAATGAGATTAATTGGATTCCTAAGAAAAGAGGCCGGAACAGCAGGATATTTATACTTAATTCTTGGTTTAATTTCAGGCTTTGCAAATGCATCTATAATTAAATTTATAGATTTTTTTGTAAATGAAGTAATTAACAAAAAGGGCATAAATGAAGCAACAGAAAAGTATATTTTAATTTTCTTAGGCATTCTTATTACATTTTTTGTTTGCCAGAGAATATTTTCAAAATACCTTATTGGTCTGACGCAAAACATTATTTTAAAAACCAGGTTGTCCATCCTGGAGGCCATACGCAATACCGATTATATACATTTTCAGCAGATAGGAAAAGAAAAAGTTTTCACCTCCCTTACTCAAGACACAGAAAAAATAAGCAATGCCGCTGCTTCCATTGTATATGCAACAACCTATCTTGTTACGGTACTTTTTTGTCTTTCTTACCTTGCCTATGTTTCCCTGATTGGATTTGCCCTTACCCTTGGAATTATCAGTTTGGGAATAATAATTTATTCTGTAAGACAAAATAAAATCCACGCAGCCCTTACTGAGGCACGTGACCTACAAAACCAGTTGTTTAAAAATATTGATGAACTTTTATCCGGTTTTAAGGAAGTAAAAATGAGCAAAGAGAAAAATGATGATCTTTTCAAAAACCACATAGAATCAACAGGTATTAAAACAAAACACCTGGCTTCTAAAGCCATTATAAGCTACCTGGATAACAGCATTACCGGGCAATTCTTCTTTTTCGTGCTTATAGGGTTTATCCTGTTTTACTTTCCTGCTTTAACTGGTAACAATGAGGTTGTGATAAGTTATATTTTTATTATTCTTTATATGCTTGGACCTATAGAGGGATTAATGGCCGTGGTTCCTGCGATTACCCAAGCAGATATTGCCCTTGACAGGATAGCTGAACTCAAACAGAAAACAGAATATTTTAAAAAATCAGAAATGGTTTTAGATAACACTTTTACTGACTTTAAAAGTTTATCTTTTAATAATATAAGTTTTTCTTATCCTGAGAAAAAAGCTGAAAAATTTTCTGTTGGCCCTGTTGATCTTAACATTAACAAAGGTGAAATTGTATTTATTGTTGGAGGTAACGGAAGCGGCAAAACAACCTTTTTTAAATTACTTACCGGTCTTTATAAACCAGACAGCGGATCATTGCAGGTAAACAATGAGCAGGTTGTTTCATCTGAAAAATACCGTGATTTATTTTCTGCCATTTACAGTGATTTTTACCTGTTTGAGAAGTTCTACGGGATGAAAAACATAAATGAAACTAAAGTAAATGAATACCTTGAGCTTATGCAGCTTTCCGATAAAGTTAAGTTTGAAAACGGCAGGTTCAGCAAAACAGATCTTTCAACCGGGCAAAGAAAAAGACTGGCAATGATTCTTAGCTTACTTGAAGATAAACCTATTTTAGTTTTAGATGAATGGGCAGCAGACCAGGATCCGAAATTCAGGCAATTCTTTTACCAGGACCTTCTACCCCGCCTTAAAAACCAAGGTAAAACTATAATTGCCATTACTCATGACGATAAGTATTTTTCAGTTGCTGATAATATTTATAAGATGGAATATGGGAAGTTTGAAAAGTTTTAGCAATCAATCTGTCTAAAGTCAGATTGATTCAGGTCACAGTAGTTTTGCGGCTTGGGGAAGAAGCGGACTTAGCAGCACAAAACTGTCGAGGCACAACAAAAGTTTATTAGATGCACTAAAACTTTATATAACCACAAAACCTGCTTTTTGCCAAGATGCTGTTAGTGCAAGTGCTTTCTTGTCTTCCGCACACAGTAAGGTTAGTCAGTGATTACTAATTTGTCTGTTGCGATTACTTTATCTTCTTGTGTCAGGCAAATAAAATATAGTCCGCTTACGAGATTGTTACGAGAGAGAGTAACGGTCTGCCCTGAAATGTTTTTTATTTCTGTTACTGTCTGTCCGAAACAATTATAAACTGTAAGAGTTGCGTTCTTTAATAGATTGTCTGTCTGCAAAGTTGTTTGCGAAGTAAACGGATTTGGAAAAATTTTAATTTCTGAGTTATTGTCCGTCTCCGTGGTAATCCCGGTGACATTCGCCAGGGCTTTACCTTAATTTCCTTTTCACTTACTTAACCACCAGTTTCTCCTTTCCCTTTATCTCTTCTCCATCCATTATTACACATATGTAGGTTCCGGCAGGAAGGCCATTTAAGTTTACCTGTACATTGCGCTGCTGGTTTATCAACCTATGCATTACTTCTTTTCCGTCAATGGAGAATAATGAAATGTGGGCATCTTTACCAAAATCCGCATCAAATTCAAACATGGCGGTATGGGATGCAGGGTTTGGAATTATGCTAAAGCCAGCCATATTTATTTGAGTTTCAGAAATGCCTACAGCTTCAATTTCAATTTTCCTTGTATGTGTATCTTTCCCGCAATCATTTTCAGCTGTTAACTCCACCGTATATGTTCCAGGGCTGCTGTAGGTATAGGTTGGGCTTGAATCATCTGAAGAATTCCCATCGCCAAAATCCCAGCTAAAACTTTTGGAGCGCTCAGAGCGGTTGTTAAAAGTAACTTTTAGCCCATTTGTTGAATAGTCAAAATCAGCATCTGGCGATGGGCAGGAGAGGTTGATTACTTTTGATTTTAAAGCCTCGCCACATTCATTTTTTGCTGTTAAGACAACTGTATAACCCGAAGCATCACTATAGGTATGGCTTGGGTTTTCAGAAGTGGAAGAATTGCCATCGCCAAAGGCCCAGTGATAAGAATCAGCATTTTTAGATTGATTTTTGAAATGAACCGTTAAGGCATCAATGCTAACTGTAAAGTTAGGGGCAGGGAAAGTGCAGCTTACGCGAATGTTTTTTGAAATTTCTTTCTCCCCACAATCGTTTCTGACAGTTAGTTTTACAGTATATTCACCATGTGATGCATAAGTATGTTGTGGATTTTCTGAACCTGAGGTATTTCCATCGCCAAAATCCCATTGAAAGGAGTCGGCATCCTTTGTCTCATTTGTAAAGCTTACTTTCAGGCCATCCCCGCTGTATGAGAAATTGGGTTCCGGTGCAGGGCATTTATATACGATTACTAGCTTTGGCCGCCTGGAAGCATTCTCATTATCACTGGAAGCAAAGTTAATCCTGCGGTAATAGTTCTCGTTCTTTAACCTAATCATAAATCCATGGGAAGTAGAAGGTTCCTCCAGCTTTTTCTTCACCATTTCAGTTACATCTATGTCTTTATAATTTTTATCTGGGCTAGAGGTGCCTGGCATTTCAATAGCACCATCATTTGTTGTAGCTGGTTTATTATTCCATTTCACTGAATTCTCCTCCCATTGCTCTGTTATTCTTAATATGAGCCATGAATTATCACCCGAAAGCTCCGAGTGCCTTCCCAGCCCATTGTCTGCAGTTTGTTTATCAATGGCATAAAAAGACAACTTTGCGGAAATGATTTCAGGGCCTTCAGGAATTTCCCTGAGGTCGAAATCAATCAGGCTCCTGATCACTCCAGGATCACCCTGGAAAGTCCAAGCCATAGCTGCAAATTGTGGGTTGTCTCCATAATTTACATTCCGCTCCGACTGAAGCTCATGCACCAGTGCATCTTTCCCATCCCCGGGGCCAGGCTGCAGGGTAAGGGTTTTTTGGCACACTGCCATTAGTGGCAATAAAGCAATGGCAACTAATATTTTAATTGTTTTCATTTTTTCTTCATCTATTAATTCAGCAGCAACTTTCCTGTTTTGCTCTTGTTGTAATTTGTTGATAATCAAAATTTTTAAATACTAAGAAAGAATGTTGCCAAAAATAGAACCCTCTACAAATAAGCTAAGCCTGAGCTTTATAAAAAGAATTCAGCCTGTATATGAAGAATTAGTTGGACAATTTGAGGAGTTGATGGCCGGCAGTTGATGCCACAGTTTTCTTTCTCTTGCTCTTGCTCTCGCAAGATATCCGCTAGGACCACATGGGAGGAATTATAATGGAAGTTCCCAAATCCTGAAAGAACCACCTAAAAAAACTCCCTTTTCTCCTGCAAAATTTCGTGTGCTGCTATACAGATTTGGTGCGGGGCTTTCTACAATTTTTTTGTTTAAGGTTCTCATGACTTTGTAATTGCTGTACTACACCTGGAGCCTATAGATCAATGGGATATTATTTTGTAGCCAAAACTGTATCTTCCTCCGTTCCCGCAAATGTACTGTCAGGGCTACTTCCAAGCACATAAAATAGAAGCCTGTAACTTTCAACAAAAGGTGGAGTTAATAAAAAAGCCGGCTGGGTTTCCCGAGGCCACTGAAAAAGCTAATCCCGAAGGGATGATACAATTATAGATTAATATTTTTAATTCCAGTTCAACCCCGGAGGGTGGGGTGATTTAAATCAAAGAAATTTAAAATTTAAATTCCCGCCATTTGATTTTTAAACACTGCGTTTCTCTTTTTTAAAAGGGAATTGCATAGGTTGTTTTTTTTCCATTCTTCAATGTCTTTTACAGTACAGTTCCCAATAGCGGCATTCACTTCTTTTATTGACAAGCTTGATGTAAAAGCTGGAATTATAAGCACTAAATCGGTTATTCCACTCATGGGGTTTTTGCTCAGTTCGTTTTTGTACTTCCCAAAGGTTGTCTCAATTATATCAGAGCAGCACAATACCTTTTCTTCCCTCTTACTTATTTGTTTTGCATTTTCTTTTAAGTAGAGTAATATGTATTGCTTAAATTGTTTCAGTTTTCCTGCTTTGCAATTCTTTAATATAGAGATGCATTTTGATTTTGTTTTCTTGCTTAACCCTTCGTTCTTAAGGATTATGGATATTTTTTCTACCATTGACATCAATGCGTCCATTTCAATAATAAACCTTTCCTTTTCTTTTACCCATTGCAGTTGTACCTGTTCTTCTATTAATATATCATTGCGGCCCAGAGCCAATAAAGCTTTTATTCCCCATTTGCTTATGGTGTCGATATTTAAGAATCGTGCCTTAGAGCGTTGGTTTGGAGGAATCAAGTGAGCATTTTTGCTGCAACAAAGTTTAAATCTCATTTGTCCTGCTTTGCTTGCATAATCCTTAAAATCAGCATCATTTTTATACAGCCTTTCTAAGGCTAATGCTATTGCATGTGTAATGTCATACACATGATTGATTTTAGCCTTCTTTAGTCCACTTTTTAAGGTGCTGCCGGCATCTGTAACCACATAAATAACAGTCCCAAGTTTTTGTTTAACGATTTCCAGCTCATTAGCAATGTCTTCTCCAGTCCATCGTTCCTTTGATTTTACTACAATTGGCTTCATGTCTTGCAGCTTTAAAGGACGTGTAAAGTCTATTTTGCTCCTTCTGATACATAGGATCACAAGCACTTTTTCCTGGCCAATACCAATACTCTCATCTGCTATAATGATCCAATCATCCGCTTTTTCTTTGGGATACTCCAATTGACTGTATCCAATTTTCTTTACCCAAAGCATTGCTGTAGAAAACGATGGAGTGGATCGCGTGATATCTAAATACAAATTAAATGCAACGAAGACCTTACTCAAGCTACGAAACTACTTGATGTATTGATTTTAGCGGACAATATTAAATGTATAACCCCAGTACTGTAATGTGAGCGCCTAGATTTTTCTTTATTTAGAATCCTATTATCTTCTGGAGGTTTTTTTTAGCGTAGCAAATTCTTTGCTCAATTTATCTAAGTTGGTCTTATGCTTTACGGCTTTTACTTTCCAACTATCTCTACTAATGCTTACTTCTTTGATCTTTTTTTTTAATCGCTTGCCGGTCTCTACAATTACCCCGGAATAAATTCATTCGATGACTAAGTAATCCTAAAACCTGTGATCCCCTTATTGCAGGAAGAAGAGCCGGAGCAAAATATTACCCCCGGCCCTTTAGGTGTGGATGTTAGTTAGCCGGGGATTTACCTAACAACCAACTTTCTTCTTACTATTTCGCCTCCAGTTTGTATTTCAATAAAATAAATGTCGGCAGCAATGCCATTTAAAAAAGTTCTTTAGATACTATTGTATAAGACTTTACAGCCATTGATTAAGTTTGTATAATCATGCCCGACAATCACAAAAAGTACAATCAAAGTCCCAACAATTAGATTTGTTAAATGTGTTGATTGGTATTTTTTTGTTTTCTCAATAGGAAAGTTTAATGATTTTTAAATTATTTTGTAAATAATTATTATGGGAACAAAATCAGATAAAACCTTCCAAGTAATACAGGAAAACCTTCTGGAATAAATTGATTGCGGATAAAATATGGAGAATTTTCTAAATAAAAAAGCCCAACAGATTGAAATTAATCCATTGGGTTTTTCATTGGGCGGAGAGAGAGGGATTCGAACCCCCGGTGGTATAACCCACAACGGTTTTCAAGACCGCCGCATTAAACCGCTCTGCCATCTCTCCGGGCGCAAAATTACAATAATTTTGAAACCACAGCGAAATTTTTTAATTTAATTCCCGTTATTCTCTGATACACGTGATTTTGAGCGATTTATTTTTTATTCTTTTCAAATAAATTTTCCTGCTAATGAATATATCACACATTAAGATTTTTCAAACGCTCTTTTTATTTTATATATTAGTACCCGATTTTATTCTTTGAAGTAATAAATTCAATTAAAAAAAATAAAACCTAATTTCTTTTACAAGTAAGTTAAAAAATCCTCCCATGAAAAAAACATTACAAATCCTTTGTTTATTCTTTTTTGTGTTTTTGTTAAAGGCAAATGCAAAAAATGTGGAGACTTATTTTAATTATTGCACATTCAATATTCCTGGTGAAGGGCCTTATCTTGAAACCTATCTCTCTGTTATAGGAAATTCACTTGAATATGTAAAGATGCCAAATAATAAATTAAAGGCCCAGGTTGAAATCACAATTGTAATTAAAGAGAAGGATAAAGTTATCGATTTTAAAAAATTCATCCTCTCAAGTCCCGAAGTTAGTGATTCAACCCAAGAGTTTCCTAACTTTATTGATCTGCAACGTTTCTCCATCCCCAATGGAAGCTATGAAATGGAAGTTGAAATTATTGATTTAAACAATAAAACGGAAAAACAATTCATGATTTCTGAATCAGTGCTAATTAATTATTTACCCAATGAAATCCTTTTTTCTGATATTCAACTTATAGAATCCTATACCAAAACAGAAAAACCGAATATTTTGACTAAAAGCGGTTATGATCTTGTTCCTTATGTCTCTTATTTTTATCCAAAGACATTGAAGAATATTACCTTTTACGCAGAAATTTACAATACTTTAAAGGTATTGGGAATCGATGAGAAATTTGTTGTGAGTTATTTTATTGAAACTGCAGAATCAAATATAAAATTCTCGAATTACAATATTATTGTAAGGAAAACCAGCAGTGAAGTAATTATAGTCTTTGGGAATTTTAACATTGAAAAACTTCCTTCTGGAAATTACAATCTTGTAATTGAAACAAGGAATAAGGAAAATGAATTAATCAGTTCCAAAAAAGTAATTTTTCAGCGTAGCAATAAGGATGTAGAATTCAATGAGCAAGATATAGCAAATATAAGGATTGAGGAGAGTTTTGTGTCAAAAATGACAAATCAGGATACTCTTGCCGAACATATTCGTTCTTTAAGGCCAATTTCTTCCCAGCTTGAAAAAACCTTTGCTGACAATCAACTGCGGTCTTCAGATTTGGAATTCAAACAGAAATTTTTCTTTAATTTCTGGAACAGCAGAAATCCTGTTAATCCTGAACAAGCCTGGCTGGATTATTATAAAATTGTAAAAAGTGTTGATAAAAGCTTCGGATCCAAATTAAAAAAAGGATATTCCACCGACAGAGGAAGGGTATTTCTGCAATATGGGGCCCCAAATACAATTTCGCAACAATACAATGAACCCAGTGCATATCCTTATGAAGTCTGGCATTACTACCACATTGAAAAATTCAATAACAGAAAGTTTGTTTTTTACAATCCTGATTTGGGCACAAATGATTTCCCTTTGTTGCATTCCGATCTTTTTGGTGAAATAAACAATCCGCGTTGGCAATTAATGCTTCACAAGAGAAACCACCAAGTCCTGGACCTTGATATGAACAGCCCTGATTCTCATTATGGTGGAAATTCAGAAGAATTATTTCAACTTCCAAGATAATTGTGTACATCTTTGCAGCCCCATTAGCCCCTTAGTTAGTACAAATGACAAAAGTTGCAATAGTAATTCTAAACTGGAACGGCAAACAACATCTTGAAAAATTTCTCCCTTTTGTACTTGGCAATAATATGCAAGGCACAGAGATTTATGTTGCCGATAACGCTTCAACCGATAATTCCATTGCTTTTGTTAAAGAGAACTATCCGGAAATTAAGATCATTCAAAATTCCACAAATGAAGGCTTTGCAAAGGGTTATAATGATGCGCTGAAACATGTTAATGCCCAATATTATATTTTGCTTAATTCCGATGTTGAAGTAACGCCAAATTGGATTAAACCAATTATCGATTTAATGGATGGGGATGAAAAAATTGCCGCTTGCCAGCCCAAAATAAAATCATTCACCAATAAAGAGTATTTCGAACATGCAGGGGCTGCCGGTGGTTTTATCGATAGTTTTGGTTACGCTTTTTGCAGGGGAAGAATTTTTGACACTACTGAAAAAGACATCGGTCAATATGAGGATATTAGGGAAATATTCTGGGCAACGGGTGCATGCATGTTCATACGAGCGAAATGTTTTATAAATGCCGGAGGATTTGATGCCGATTTCTTTGCTCACATGGAAGAAATAGATTTATGTTGGCGTTTAAAAAACCAGGGATATAAAATTTATTACACCCCCTACTCCACCGTTTATCACCTGGGTGGAGGAACCCTGGATTACAAAAGCCCGAGGAAGACTTTTTTGAATTTCCGGAACAGTCTTTACATGTTATACAAAAACCTATCCTCCTTTAAACTAATTCCTTTGTTATGCTTTCGTTTAGTTTTAGATGGTATTGCAGGATTGAAATTTTTATTTGAGGGAAAGTTCAGCCATTTTCTTGCAGTAATTAAAGCTCATCTCAGCTTTTATGCAAATGTGAAAAAGCTGAGAAAAAAAAGGATGAAAGAATTTAAAAATCAAGATTTTCAAGGATTTTATAAAGGTAGTATCATAGTGGATTACTATTTAAAACAAAAGAAAAAATTCAGTGAAATTTATAAATAAATTGAGCACGTTTAATAAAATCACTTATTTTAGCTGATAAGAATTGTATAAAAGATGAAAAAATTATTACTATTCGCATTGTTTTTTATACCATTTAGCATCCAGGCTTCAATTAATTTGGTTTATATTCCCGTTGATGGTGGGAATTTTAAAGAAAATTTATCCCTTGGAAAAAACGCCTCTGTGTTTGAGGACAAAAACAGAACTATTACCATTGATTCGCTCCTACTCTTTCCTGATAATTATCAATTTAAAAACACAAATTCAGATAACCTCAATATTGGTTTTACATCTTCGAATTATTGGTTGAAAATCAATTTAAAATCAAGCTCAGATTTTCCTGAATATTTTTTCCTGGAAACTGCCAAACCTGTTACCAATCTTGCAGAATTATACTTTCCTGACAAACAAGGAAATTATTGGATGAAAGTTTCCGGTGATGATAGAAACTTTGATAAAAAGGATGTTCTGCACCGTTCCACACTTTTCAGCCTTCCATTATATCCAAACAATGAAGCCACTATTTACATCAAACTCTTTACCGATGGTGAAGTATTATCCCTGCCTCTAAAATTATGGAAGCCTGAAGGACTTAGGCTTAAGGATTACCACGAACAGTATATATTCGGATTTTTTTATGGAGTTTTGTTCTTTGTAGTCCTTATTTTCATGTTCTTTTACTTTGCTCTTAAGGAAAATTCTTTTCTATACTACGTGTTATTTGTTATTTCAGTTGGCCTTTTGCAATTCTCTTTAGATGGGTATACCATGCAATTCATCACTCCATATTCTCCCTGGCTAGGCCATAGACTTGTTCCCCTGACTGCATGCCTAAGCCTTATTTTTGTTCTGCTTCATGCAAAGGTCTATTTAGATACAAAGCATAATTTACCTGTTTTCAATAAAATTTTCAATGGGTTTATTCTTGTGGCTTTAATTATTGCAAGCGTTTCATTTACCCGGGGATTTCTTTATACAATGATATTTCCTGTTATAAATGTTATTGTTTTGTTTTCAAATTTAACTGTAATAGCCGCTGTGGTTTTAGCATTAAAAAAGAAAGTAAAAGTTAATTTGTTTTACCTCACTGCATTTGTTTTTCTAATGCTGGGAGCAATCACCTTTATTTCAGGGAATGTGAACCTGATTGAAAACAACCATTATATTGAAAATGCATTAAAATTCGGATCAGGCATTCAGGTAATATTTCTTTCTTTTGCAATGGCAGGAAGATACCGGAGTTTGCAAATGGAAAAAGAAAATGCCCAGGCTGCAACCCTTGAAAAGCTTGAAGAAATGAATAAGCTAAAGGATTCGGTTAATATTGAATTGGAAAAACAAGTAAAAGAAAGAACCTTTGAAATTAACCAGCAAAAAGAAGAAATTGAAAATAAAAACAAAGATATTACCGACAGTATTAATTATGCAAAAAGGATCCAAAAGGCCATTTTACCCGAAGAGTCTAAATTAAAAGCATACTTTGCTGATTCTTTCATTTTATTTAAGCCAAAAGATATTGTAAGCGGTGATTTTTATTGGTTTAATTCCTGTAACCACCTTGATCAACAAAAATTCATTGTTGCTGCCGCTGATTGCACAGGTCATGGTGTTCCTGGAGCTTTTTTGAGTATGATTGGGAATTCTTTTCTTAACCAAATTGTGAATGAAAAAAACATTTCAGTACCAAGTGAAATTCTTGAGCATTTAAGAAAAGGAATTATTTATGCCCTAAAACAAAAAGGAGAACAAGGCGAAAACAAGGATGGAATGGACATTGCTCTTATTAGTATTGACACAAAGAAAATGATTTTAAATTTCTCAGGAGCTCAAAACCCTCTATACCTGATTAGAAATAATTTAGTAGAACAAATAAAAGGAGATAAATTTCCAATAGGAGTTTACCCCGGCAGTGAACTCAATGCTTTTACCAATAATGAAATTGGCCTTCAAAAAGGTGATTTGGTGTATATATTTACTGATGGATATGCCGATCAGTTCGGGGGGCCAAAAGGAAAGAAATTTAAATATAAACAACTCCAGGAACTTCTACTTTCCATGCAGGATAAAGCTATGGAGGAACAAAAAGAATTACTGGATAATACCTTTGAAATGTATAGAGGAGAATTAAACCAGGTTGATGATATTTTGATAATTGGAATTAGAATTTAATAAATCTAATACCCTTGGAAGAAATAAAAAAACGAATAAACTATATACAATTGAAATTAATAAAGCTGCTTATTCTTGTTTTTTTATTTTCATTTGAAAATGTGCTCGCTCAATCCCAGGAAATAGTTGATTCCCTTTACCGTGAGTTAAAAACCGAAATTCAGGATACAACAAAAGTAAATATATACAACTCCCTTTGCTGGCAATACTTTTTATTTGGCGATTCAGAAAAAGCGAAACAATATGGAGGAAAAGCCTTAGTATTATCTGAAACAATTCAATTTAAAAAAGGCCAGGCATTGGCCCTAAATTATATAGGCAATGTGTATGCTCAAAAAGCGGAATACACACAGGCTCTAAGAAATTATTTTGCTTCGCTTGAAATTAAAAAAGAGTTGGGTGATGAACCTGCTTTGGCTGCTTCCTACAATAATATTGGAAACATTTTTTGGAATTTAGGAAACCTTCCCGAAGCACTCAAATACCATTTGAAAGCATTAAAAATAAGGGAAAAAGTGAACAATCAATTTGGAGTTGCACAATCTTATTTAAACATTGGGAATATTTATCTAAGCCAAAACAATCAAAGCAAAGCATTGGAAAATTATCGGGTAGCTTTAGCAATACAACTTAGTCTGGATGATAAACAAGCACTTGGATTTACATACAATAATATTGGCAATGTTTATGAAAATTTATCTCAAAGCGATAGTTCAATGTATTATTTAAGGCTTGCAAAAGTAATAAGAGAGCAACTTGGAGACAAATGGGGATTATCGAATTCGTATTTCAATATCGGAATTAATTATAAACGAACCTTACAATTCCCTCAAGCTATATTGTATATGGATAGCACACTTTCCCTGGCAACTGAAATTGAAGATAAATTGTTAATTGCAAGAGTTTACCTTCAATTATCCATTATTAATATCGATTTGAAAAAATATGCACAGGCAAATATAAATTTTCAAAAATCACTCTCTATTGCTACCCAACTCGGAGCCAAAGAAATTATAAGAGACAATTACTTTTACAAAGGAATATTAGATACCATTACTAAACATTGGGAAAGTGCGTACACTAGTTTAGATAATTATTATGTTTATAGAGACAGCCTTGTTAATGAAGAAAACAGAAGCAATATTGTGAAGCAACAAATGCAGTTTGATTTTGATAAAATAGAATCAGTATTAAAAGAACAACAAGAAAAGGAAAGAGAAGTATCAAGGGCAAAACAAAAAACAAACACCATTGTTATCGGTTCTATTATTGCCATTTTAATACTCGTGAGCATATTTTTGTTTATCATTTTCAACCGATTTAAAATCACAAAACAACAAAAAATAATTATTGAAGAAAAACAAAGAGAAATTACAGATTCTATTAAATATGCACAACGAATACAGAAAGCAATACTTCCAGGGGAGGAAAAATTTTCTGAATTTTTTCCCGATGTTTTTATTTTCTATAAACCAAAAGACATTGTAAGTGGAGATTTCTACTGGATTTCTGAAATAATTAAAAACAACCAAAAGAAAATTTTATATGCAGTAGCCGATTGTACTGGCCATGGAGTTCCCGGAGCATTTATGAGCATGATTGGAAATTCATTACTGAATCAAATAGTAAATGAAAATGGAATAGATGAACCTTCCAAAATACTGGAACTATTAAGAAATGGGGTAATTAATGCCTTAAATCAAACTTATAACGGTGAAAATAAAGATGGAATGGACATTGCCTTATGCTCCATTGAGAAACTAAATGATATGGATTATAAAGTAGAATATGCAGGTGCAAATAATTCTTTATGGATAATTCCCCCTGCCAATGATTCAAATGAAAAAACCATTGTAGAAACAAAAGCAGATAAACAACCCATTGGAATATTTCAGGAAGTACAAAAACCTTTTACCAACCATTCTTTTACCCTTTCAAAGGGCTCCCTGGTTTATATCTTTACCGATGGATATGCCGATCAGTTTGGCGGATTAAAAGGCAAAAAATTCAAATACCAGCCATTAAAAGATTTACTTATTGCCATAAGAAGTAAAAATATGGTTAAGCAAAAGATTTTGCTTAACCAAACATTTGAAAAATGGCAGGGCAAAGAGGAGCAAGTTGATGATATTTGCATGATTGGAGTCAGACTTTAATTAAAAGGCCTATTTCCCAACTTCTTTACCTGTAATTTATTGGATTGATTTTTCTGATTTTATTTTCAGATTGAATAATATTAGAGCAGCTTTTTTATCCTATTTATTTATACACCAACAATGTTTCTAAAGGTATTCTGTTTATTAAATTTCTATTTTCAAACCATCGTAACTTAACTTGAGAAAATCAGGAAGCTCCCTGTTGATTTCTTCATGAAGGCCCAACTGGTGGCTTATATGTGTAAAATATCCTTTTTCAGGTCTTATCCTATGCATAAGTTCAACCGCTTGATGGAGTGTAAAATGCGAAATATGCTCTTCTTTTCTTAATGCATTTAAAACCA
Organism: Bacteroidota bacterium; assembly: GCA_013696965.1. NCBI lineage: Bacteria > Pseudomonadati > Bacteroidota > Bacteroidota bacterium. Next base: position 22,057 of record JACCXN010000037.1, read on the forward strand.
ATACTTTTGTTCCTCTTAGTTTCTCCATTTCCTTTTCAGCAATGGAATTGGCATCTGTAATATATGTGAAATCCTTAATGCGAAAGCCTAAAACTGGCAATTTAAAATGAAAAGCCTGAATAGGTATTATTTCTGTTTGGTTTATATTAAAAGGTTTGTTTTCAATATGGTGAAGAGTAACTTGTGGGATTCCAGGATACTGCTCATCGGCAAAAATATAGGAAAATTCTTTTTTTAAACTTTCCTGAACTCTTAAGGTAGCATAAACATCAATCTTCTTTTTTAGCAAAAAATTATATGCCCTTATGTCATCAAACCCTGCAGTATGATCCTTATGTTCATGAGTAAAAATAACGGCATCTATTTTTTCAACCTTTTCCCTTAACATTTGCTGCCGGAAATCAGGACCTGTATCAATTACAAAAGTATTGCCATCTGTTTCTACCAGGATACTGGTCCGCAATCTCTTATCTCTGTTATCAGCAGATATGCAAACCTCACAATTACAACCTATTAATGGCACCCCCTGGGAAGTTCCAGTACCTAAAAAAGTTACTTTCATTCCATTTTTCAATTCATCTGTTTTGTATGCTTTGGTCAACGCTCTGGTTTAATAGGATAAACTTTAAGTTTTCAAATTTAAAATTTAAAATTGGAATAATAAAAATTCATTAAATCCTGAGCATAACCTCTATTTTAAAAGCGTTACAAAACCTTTTGTTGTCAATTCTCCATACGTTTGAGTTTGAAATTTCACAACCCAAAAATAGGTTCCCTCATTGCAGGGCCTCCCATTGCACATTCCCCCCCATCCTGATACCAAATTTTCTGTTTCGAAAACTTTTAATCCGAACCGGTTAAAAATGAATAACTCCCCTTTGGTTTTTAATAAAATTTCAAATGGAACAAACCTATCATTAATACCATCATTATTGGGAGTGAATACATTGGGCATTTCCAGTTCACATTGTTCTACCTCTACATTTATTTCATACGAATAGTAACAATCATCATCTGAAATCTCTACGCTATAATACCCTGCCTCCGATAGTAAAAAAGAACCGGCTGTGGAGTTATCTTGCCAAAGGAAATTGAAATTATCCTGCTTGATTTTTAGCAAAATCTCCTCGCCTTCACAAATAGTGGTGTCATTACTGAAATTTTTTGTGGGTATTGAATTATAATCAATAAAAATCGTATCAGAATTTACACATCCATCCAGCTTTACTGTTACCCAATATTTTCCTTTTTCTGTAACCAAATAAGAGGGATTTCTATTGCCATCCTGCCAGGTGTGCGATGCTCCCTGGGCATTTACATCCAATAATAGCGGCTCATTGTAACAAAACAAAACATTCTCACCAAGATCAAAGGGTTGATAAATATATTTAATTAAAATTAAATCTGATTTCCTACATCCATTAACTTCTATATCAACTCCATAAAGTCCTTCGGTGGTAACATTAAGAGTTGGTGTATTAAATCCGTAATTATGCCAGTAATAAAGGCCATTGGGTGTGGTGGCATCAAGTATTATAACATCACCCGGACACAACAAGGTATCATTTCCAATAAATAAAGGTGGATAAGGATAAATATGAATTACTTGCATCAGGGTTTCTTTTATTCCCTTTTTATAAATATCTAAATAAACTTCGTAACTCCCCAGGCTGTTATATTTATGAAATGGATTTTCCATTGTAGAGAAGTTCAATATTCCTGAGGCAGGATCACCAAAATTCCATTTAACTGAATCTACCGAGTATAAAGAGTTTAAAGAAAATTTAGTAATATCCCCCAAACAGGTATTATTAACCAAAAAAAAGTTTTCATAAGGCAATAAAGGAGGCAAGCCAAACCTGGAAACCCTCCCTTCAAGAAAAACTTCATTTTCCACATACCCACAGCTAACCCCCTGCTCATTTGGATATTTAATAACACCTACATAAGCAGCATTCAATTTTGAGCAATAAATTTTTTTATCAGGTCCTAATTGTAAAGCCCCGCCATTACCCAAACTATCTAAAAGAATACTTGAATTTTTAATTTCATTCATTGATCCGGCTAATAGATCAAGTTGAACAATTCGTCCGGGACTTAAATTATAAGATACATACAGAAACCTGCTATTGGGTGAAAACTCAAGCCCATATACATTTTCCTCAGTTAAAAATTTATTGATAATTACAGTAGGGCTTATTAAACCTGTGGCATTATCAAAATTAAAAACCTCCAACCCTATATTAGCATTTGCAGCAGCTATTCGCTTTCCATCCAAGGATCCCTTTAAATAGCCTTTTGTATTAATAGAATCAATTATGGCAGATCCTACATTACTAACAACTGGATTTAAATTTATTCCTGTTGAATTTAACAAATAACAGTAAAAAGTATTGTTTCCAAAATGATGAGAAACAATCCAATAATCATTTCCATTGTCATGTTTAATTGCTGTTACTTTTTCACAAACCGGAGTATGTATGGGAATGTTCTTATTCATTGTCACTGCTCCAAGGCCTCCATTAAGTGTCATATCAACCTCAGAATATCTTAATCCATACATTTTTCCATATTGATCCGTTGTAAACACATAATATACAGAATCTGCTTTTGGTTTTTTTACAATAAATGCTGATTGAGTGCTATTGTAATTTCCCATTAAACTATCTCCATTTGGCATTACAGCATGAAGCCGGTTCCATATTTTAACACCGTCAGTGTAAAAGAGCAGGTTGCCCATAAAATCAGAAACCGAAGCACAGCCTTCCAAAGTGTTCAATTCACCATCAATTAATCCCAGAGGATTTACACCATTAAAATCAAGCCCTGCTTTTTCTCCAAAATACCATATATTATTTTCCTTTTGAGCAAGGGCAGAAAAAACAAAAAAAACATTTAAAATAAATAGGAAAAAGAGTCGTACCATGGCCTCATAATTTAACAGTTTGAATAGTTAAGTTATGAATTTTTTGCTAGAAAATCAATGTGTACAGACAAGGCAGTATACCTGACAATAGAATCAAAAAATCACTAGTATTAAGGAAATTAAGCCCTTATTTTTTGATTTCTTTTCCTAAATGCCCTTTCCATGAAATCACCTCTATGCATCCTTTGCGATACACTTCTTTGAGCCCTTTGTGTGGACACAACTTTGCGAAAACCTCTTTGCGCTCTTTGCGTGACACTTCTTTGCGCCTTTGCGTGAAATCTCTTTGCGCCCTTTGCGTGAAAACTTCTTTGCGCCTTTGCATGAAATTGTCTTTTGCGCCCTTTGCGTGAAAATAACCAGGGGAATAGAGACAGTAAGACCAATTAGAGGCAATTTTGTATCTACTTGCTGAAAATATCCACCAACTTGCTTATGCAATAGTCTATTTCCGCCTTTGTATTGTATTTACTAAAAGAAAACCGAATTGATGAGCGTTTTGGATCAGCGTTAATTGCTCTTAATACATGTGAACCCACGTCAGTACCAGAAGTACAAGCACTTCCTCCAGAAGCAGCTATCCCATTAATATCAAGGTTAAAAAGCAGCATTTCAGCAGCTTTATTTTCAGGAAAAGAAGTATTCAATACTGTGTATAAACAATTGCCTTCACAATCACCATTAAAATCAATACCAGCAATATTGCATCTTAATTTTTCTATCATATACGTTTTCAAACCTTGAATATGCTCCTGGTGCTTTTCCATATCACGGCTGGCAATTTCTAAGGCTTTTGCAAGACCTACTATTCCATATACATTCTCAGTTCCTCCCCTCATATTTCGCTCCTGGGAACCTCCGTAAATAAAAGGATTAATCTTCACTTTGTTGTTGGTATAAAGGAAACCAACCCCTTTTGGACCATGAAACTTATGCGCTGCACAAGTAACAAAATCAATGGGAATTTCTTGTAAATCGAATGAATAATGTCCCATTGTCTGAACTGTATCACTATGAAACAATGCTCCATAATTTCTGCACACTTCACCAACTTTCTCTAGTGGTAATAAATTTCCAATTTCATTGTTTGCATGCATTAATGAAACAAAACTCTTTGGATTTTCCTTGAGCAATTCTTCCAAATGTACAAGGTCGATATGCCCTGATTTATCAATATCTGCAAAACTCAATTTAATGGCATTACGACTGGCAAGTTTTTCAAGTGTATGTAGCACTGCATGATGTTCCATACGACTGGTTATGGCATGCTTAATTCCATAATCAATTACACTACATTGAATTGCCATATTGTCTGCTTCTGTACCTCCTGAAGTGAAAATTATTTCCGCAGGAGAAACATTTAGCAGTTTAGAAACTGTTTTACGTGCATCTTCAACAGCTGCTCTTACTTGTCTTCCAAATGAATGAATTGACGAAGGATTCCCAAATTGATCCCTCATCAATGGCAGCATTGCTTCCAGAACTTCTTCATCTAAAGGGGTAGTTGCAGCATTGTCTAGGTAAACCTTCATCTTTTTCTTTTTTAAGCTTCTGTTTTTGAATGTCTGATTATATCCCTTATATCTGAAATGATTTTTTCAGCCAGATTATCGGCAGTTGTTTCCAAACTGCTTTCAGCATAAATTCTAATTATAGATTCTGTATTCGATTTTCTCAAATGAACCCATTCCTTATCAAATTCAATTCTGATACCATCAACGGAGTTAATGGGTTGTTTCTTATATTTTTCCTTAATCCCTTGCAGTACAATATCAACATCAATTTCTGGAGTAAGTTCAATTTTATTCTTTGAAATATAATAATTAGGATAACTTGATCTTAACATACTACACGTATTTTCATATTTTGCAAGATGGGTAAGAAATAAGGCTATGCCAACCAAGGCATCTCTCCCATAATGTAATTCAGGGTAAATTATTCCACCATTTCCTTCTCCTCCAATTACAGCATTTGTTTGCTTCATCATTTCAACAACATTTACCTCCCCCACTGCCGAGGCTTTATATAATCCACCTGCTTTTTCTGTTATATCCTGTAATGCGCGTGTGGAAGAAAGATTGGAAACAGTATTTCCTTTGTTATTCTTTAATATATAATCAGCCACTGCTACAAGAGTATATTCCTCTCCAAACATTTCACCATCTTCCGAAACAATTGCAAGGCGGTCAACATCTGGATCTACAACCAATCCTAAATCGGCTTTGTTTTTTACAACACTTTTTGAAATATCCCTTAAATTCTCCGGCAAAGGCTCTGGGTTATGAGGAAATTCCCCATTCGGTTCACAATACATTTCTACAACATCACTAACTCCAAGTGCCTTGAGCAGGGCTGGTATAAATATTCCACCCGATGAATTCACGCAATCAATAACAATTTTGAACTTCCTTTCGCTAATAGCTTTTATATCAACAAGTGGAAGAGCAAGTATCATGTCTATATGTTTTTGCATATAACTCTCATCCTTTATGTATTTACCAAGGGTATTTACATCAGAAAAACTAAAACTCTCTTCTGCTGCAATTTGAAGTACCACTTCGCCCTGAGCTGAGGATATAAACTCTCCTTCATTATTCAGTAGTTTTAATGCGTTCCATTGTTTTGGATTATGACTAGCTGTAATAATTATTCCACCGTCTGCATTTTCACCCTTTACTGCCAGTTCCACTGTTGGAGTAGTGGATAAGCCTAAATCAACAACTGTTATTCCCATGCCCATCAGAGTCCCGGTAACAATATCATTTACCATGTCCCCTGAAATCCTAGCATCTCTTCCAATTACAACCTTTATGTTTTTCCCTTCTGTTGCATTTTTGACTATTGTTCCAAAAGCAGCCGTAAATTTCACTATGTCAAGTGGTGTCAAACCTTCTCCTGGTTTACCTCCTATTGTCCCCCTTATACCTGAAATCGATTTTATTAATGTCATATGAAATACGGTTTAAAAAAATTGCTTGCAAAAGTAACTTTTTCAGTCCGATATAACGACAAAAATATTTCAACAATTCAGTTACATAATTTTATGTTGAAATTATTGTTTATAAAATGATACCTGCATAAAAAAAAATCCCTTAAAATTTACTACTTTTGTATCAGAACAATAAACACATTATTTATGTTTGAAGAAGAAGAAGATTATTTTAGCAGTAAGGACGAGACAAGGGAAATAGTGGAAAAATTTGAAAACATGCTTAAGAATAATGAACATTATTTTTTTGATGTTGATGATTTTGAGGATATCATAGAACATTACATAGAACAAAACAGCATAAAGAAATCCTTCAATGTTATTGAATATGCACTCTTGCAGCATCCTGATTCTTTTATTCTCTTGTTAAGAAAAGGACAGCTTTTGGCAGCAACCAACAAACCCCAGAAATCACTTGATTTACTTAGCAAACTGGAAAACATTGAACCAACCAACATTGAACTTCATTTTACAAGAGGAAATATTTACAGCCAATTAAGGCAGCATAACAAGGCTGCGGAAGCTTTTAAGAAGGCCCTTGAATTCGCAGAGGAAGATATCGATGATATCCTATTGAATATTGCATTTGAGTACACAAATATGGGAAAATATGAACTTGCAATTTCTCATTTAAAAAAGGCTCTTGATGTTAATCCTGAAAATGAATCCGCGCTTTTCGAACTGGCTTTTTGCTTTGAAATAACAGGCAAACCAGAAGACAGTATTAAATACTACCATGATTTTATCAACCTTCATCCCTATTCATCCTCTGCTTGGTTTAATCTTGGTGTGGCCTTTAGTAAACAACAATTGTATGAAAAGGCAATTGATGCATATGATTTTGCCCTTGCAATTGATGCTAATTATTCCTCTGCTTATTTTAATAAAGGAAATTCTCTTGTGGCACTCGAAGAATATGAAATGGCAATTGAAGTTTATAAGGAAACCTTTAATTATGAGGAGCCTGACGCTCTTGCCTATTATTATATCGGGGAATGTTATGAAAAACTAAATGATTACAGCAAAGCCATTAGTTATTACCGCAAAGCGAGCAAACTCGATCCATTCCTTGCTGATGCATGGATAGGCATTGGAATGGTGCTGGATGAACAGGGAAAGCAAAATGAAAGTGTTCATTTCTTAAAAAAAGGTGTTGAAATTGACAAAACAAACCCTGAATATTGGTATATTCTGGGTGATCTCCAAAAAAAGAGGGGATTCAACGAAGAGGCTCAGCATGCATATGAAAAAGTTATAGAATTTAATGCTGATAACAATGATATTTGGTTGGATTATTCCGACATGCATTTCAAAACAGGTGATACGGTTCTTGCCCTTGATATCATTTACAGGGGAATTAAACAAAACCAAATAAATCCTGATTCATCACTTTACTATAGAATTACAGCTTATCTATTAAAACACGGGCTTGTAGGGGATGCCCTGGGAATGTTTGAATCAGGACTTTCCCTTGATTTTCAAAATAATGTAAGCTTGTTTGATTATGCTCCCGAATTAAAGAACAATGAACTTCTACAGGAAATTCTCACTTCTCATAAGTCATAACAGACAAATAATATTAACTTTGCGCTTTAATTTTTAGCCATTTTAAATTATTTAGGGAATGAATTATTTTTTACCCAATATACCCAAAAGGGATCTAAAACCAAGGGAAAACGGCCTTACCATGATGATGGATAAAGGACTAAGCTTACGCCAGACCGAAGATTTTCTTGAAATGAACAGTAAGCTTACAGATATTGTAAAATTAGGTTTTGGCACCTCTTACATGTCAGAAAATCTAAAAGAAAAAATTAAACTTTATCAGAATGCAGGTATAAAAGTTTATTTAGGCGGAACATTGTTCGAAGCATTTATAATCAGGGGAATGTTTGAGGACTACCGTAAACTTGTTGATAAATTCAAACTTGATACAGTGGAAGTTTCCGATGGATCAATTATTCTGGAGCATGGAAAAAAATGTGAATATATTTCTCAATTGGCTAAAGATTACACCGTAGTATCAGAAGTTGGATCAAAAGAAGCTGGGATATTGGTTAGCCCTGGAAAATGGGTTAAAATGATGAACACAGAACTACAGGCGGGATCCTGGAAAGTAATTGCCGAGGCAAGAGAAAGTGGAAACGTTGGTATCTATCGTCCAAATGGACATGCACATACCTTACTGGTCAATAAAATTCTTTCTAAAGTTCCATGTTCTAAAATAATTTGGGAAACACCACAAAAATCCCAGCAAGCATGGTTCATTAAGCTTATTGGAGCCAACGTAAATCTTGGAAATATAGGTTATGATGATGTAATACCCTTAGAAACCTTGCGTTTAGGCCTAAGAGGAGATACATTTTTTAATTTCCTTACGGAAAAAAAGGTTGAGAATCCACTAAACAATTAATATTCCACATGCAAGAATTAACTGTACAAGAATTAAAATCACTTATTGATACCAAAAAAGATTTTCAACTCATTGATATTAGGGAAACTTATGAAGTTGAAACTTCAACAATGGGAGGATTGCATATTCCAATGGGTGAAATAATTGAAAATCTTGATAAAATTGCCAGGGATAAACCCGTAATTATTCACTGTAAAGCCGGAGGACGCTCAGCTAATATGGTTAATCTTCTTTCTTCTCAATTTGGATTCAATAATCTTTATAACCTTAAAGGCGGAATTCTTTCCTGGTCAGATGAAATAGATCCTTCAGTTCCAAAATATTAATAAAACTCTTATTTTGCACAATCAAACAAGAAAATATATTGACTACCTTTTAATTGGAATAAAAGGAATAGCAATGGGAGCTGCTGATGTTGTTCCAGGAGTATCTGGAGGAACAATTGCTTTCATTTCAGGAATCTATGAAGAATTGCTGAATTCTATTAAATCATTAAACTTAAAAGCTGTTAAAATACTTTTTAAATCAGGCATTAAAGATTTTTGGAAAGCAATTAATGGAAATTTTCTGGCTGCACTTATTATCGGAATTGCTATTAGTATTTTATCTCTTGCCAGAGCTATATTATTCCTTCTTGAGAATTTTCCTATACATCTTTGGTCATTTTTCTTTGGTTTAATTTTAGCCTCTGCTTTTATTGTTGCCTCAGACATAAAAAAATGGACTCCAGGTGTTTTAGCTTCTGTTTTTATCGGAACCGCTATTGCATACACAATTACAATAATCAGTCCCGCTGAAACAACTACCGCACATTGGTTTGTTTTTTTATCTGGCGCAATTGCAATTTGTGCAATGATTCTTCCTGGGATTTCTGGCAGTTTTATTTTGCTTTTGATGGGCAAATATGAATTTATTCTTTCCGCTCTTAAAGATTTGAATATTACTGTAATCCTGGTTTTTATTGCTGGTTGTATTTCCGGCTTACTTGGTTTTTCTCACCTTTTATCCTGGACCTTTAGCAAATACCGTAATATTACTATTGGTCTTCTTGCAGGATTTATGATGGGATCACTTAATAAAGTATGGCCTTGGAAAGAAACTTTACAATGGCGCATAAACAGTAAAGGAATTGAAGTCCCTTTTTTACAGGAAAATGTTCTACCAGGAGATTTTGAAAAAATTTACAATGAACCCTCTTATCTTGCTGCTGCTTTGCTTTTATTTATATTCGGTTTTCTGATCATATATCTTTTGGAAAAATTTATTGAAAAAAAATTGCCGGCAAAATTAATTAGAAAAGAATCTTTCGTTGCTTAATAAATAATTTCTCCAACCAGAAATATGCTTTATTATTAGGAATTAGTAATTCCACATTTTTCAATTTTGCTCTAAAAACCATGAACCATTACGGCCTTATAGGTTATCCTCTTTCACATTCATACTCAAAAAAATATTTTCAGGAAAAATTCATTACGGAAAAAATAGCTGCCCATTATGAATTATTTGAACTTAAAACTCTGGATGAATTTCCTGCCCTGATTAAAAACAATACGCTTGAAGGCTTAAACGTAACCATACCTTATAAACAATCAATTATTCCATTTTTAGATGTCCTGGATCAAACTGCACAGGAAACCGGAGCAGTAAACTGCATCAAAATCATTCATCAGGAAAATAAAAACCTGCTTAAGGGTTACAATACCGATGTTTATGGATTTAAGCAATCCATAAAACCTTTTCTTGAATCAAAACATGAAAGGGCACTAATACTGGGAACCGGAGGTGCTTCAAAGGCTGTGGCATTTGTATTAAAGCAAATTGGTATTGATTGTTTGTTTGTTTCAAGAACATCTGGAAAACCCAATTCAATTGCTTACCAGGATATAAATGAATATGTAATTAAAGCACACCTTTTAATTGTAAATACAAGCCCACTGGGAATGTTTCCACATCCGGAATATTTTCCTGATCTTCCTTATTCTGACCTAACTTCCGAACATTTTCTTTATGATCTTATTTACAATCCGGAGGAAACTGTTTTTTTAAAAAAAGGGAAGGAAAAAGGTGCGCTTACAATGAATGGAATTTCTATGCTGCATTTACAAGCAGAAAAATCCTGGGAAATTTTTAAGTAAGTATGCTCAAATTAAATGCGTTAAATTCAATTAATTAAGCAAGGCTTTTTAATAATTGCAAATTAAAACCAGCTTGTCAAACACTAATATTTTTATTTGGAATTAAAACAAATCATCCAGATTAATATTACCCAAGTAACTTCTTAAAGTTGCATTTGAATTTACCACTTCTATCCATTCAATATAATCCAAACCAAAGCGCTTCCATACCTCCACATAAAAATCTTTCATGCCATATAAATGTACCTCAAAGCCCTGATAATAACGTGTTGCTATAAAATCACCATTGTTTTTCACAAACTCGTATTTTTTATCAAGGGGTAGCTTTTTAAATTCTCCCGGTAATATCATATCGAAATTTAATAAAAAAACTCCTTAATTAATAGAGGAAAATTTCAACAAATATAAAAGAGATATTAATTGATTTTCAATAACTCGCGTGCATTTTCAAGGGCTATGGCAGAGGGTTTTTCCCCACTTAACATTTTTGCGATTTCTGTAATTCGTTCTTCCTTGTTTAAAAGCCTGATGTTCGAATTGGTTTTGTTTCCCTGTATATATTTATAAACTTCGTAGTGATTAATTCCTTTGCAAGCTATTTGGGGTAAATGGGTTATTGTTATTACCTGCATACTTGAAGCTGTTTCTTCCAAAACATTCCCTAGCTTTCCTGCAATCTCACCTGAAACTCCTGTGTCTATTTCATCAAAAATAATGGCAGGAAGTGTCTTTATCCTTGCCAAGATGCTTTTTACGGCAAGCATTAGCCTTGACATTTCTCCTCCTGATGCAACTTTACTCAATTCATTAAAACTACCTCCTTTATTAGCTGAAAACAAATAAGTAACCTTGTCTTTCCCGGTAGCTGTAAACTCTGAAAGCGAGGAAATCTCAATTTTAAGCCTTGCCTGTACCATTCCAAGGCGTGCTAATATATTTTCCGTTTCCTGCTGCAATTTCCCAGTAACAGCAATCCTTCTCTGCCCTATTAATTTTGCTTTAATTTCCATAGCTGAACTTAGTTCAACTATTTTTTGATTTAATTTCTCAATTGAAGTATCTAAAGAATCAATAACCAAAAGCTCTTTTTCAAGCTCTTTCATCAGTTCTATAAGCTCAGTATCCATTTTCAACTGATGCTTCTGCATTAATCCATTAAGAAAGTTCAGGCGGTTGTTTAATTCATTTATCCTTTGGGGATCATATACTATCTTTTCTTCCTGATTCTCTATTTCAATATTAATATCAGAAAGCTCAATAATAGTACTTTCAATCCTTTTGAATAATTCCTCAGAATCAGGATTAATTTTGGTTGCTATGGAAAGCTGATGTTTTGCTGATTTTAGCAAAGAAATAGAGTTTATTTCTGCTTCCGAAAGACTGTTTTTTGCAGAAATTAATGCTGATTTAATTTCCTCTGCATTTTCTAGAATATTTAACTCCTGTTCTATTCTATCTATCTCCCCAACCTGAAGGTTACCCTTCTCTAATTCCTCGTACTGAAATAAAATATAATCCCTTCTCGCCTTAATGCTTTTCTCTTTGTCTTGAAGTTCTTGAAATTGGTTTTGAACTTCTTTTAAATTAAGGTAATCAACATGGTAATCCTTTATTAAATCATTGTTCTTGGCATAAGCATCAATTAGTTCCAGCTGGAATTTACCCTCGGTCAATAATAGGTTTTGATGTTGTGAATGAATATCTATTAACCTGTATCCTAAATCTTTAAGAAGATTAAGGTTAACAGGGGTATCGTTTATAAAAGCCCTGGAAGAACCATTAAGTTTAATTTCTCTCCTTAATATAGTTTGGTCGGCATAATCAAGATCGTTCTCCTTAAAAAAGCCTTTTAATTTATAGGCTCCTATTTCAAAAGTACCCTCAATCATACATTTTTCAAAAGCATCTTTAATTACTTGCGATTCTGCTCTTTGGCCAAGTATAAGTCCGATTGCTCCAAGAAGTATTGATTTTCCCGCTCCCGTTTCACCTGTTATTATAGATAAACCCTTGTCGAATTCAATTTCAAGGTTATCAATGAGCGCATAGTTTTTAATGGATAAGTGCCTTAGCATGGTTGAGAGATTTTACAAGCAAAGCTAAGTAAAAATCAGTTTTAAACTTTAGCAGGAATTAGAAATTTAACAACAATCGGAATGATAATGAAAAATTATCAATTTGCTGTAAGTATCTTTTGATATTTTGTGAGATTTCCAGGATCAATCTCTGATAATATTTGCACAGCCTTTTGCTTTTCAGCAGGCATGGCCTTTGTAAAAATGCTAACCATTTCATCGGACTTAGCATTGAAAAACATTTGCATATTATAAGAAGTAGGCTTTATTTTATGAACTGTTTTTAGTCCTTCAAGAGCATTAATTACCTCAAGTCGGGCTTCATCCATATTCTCAGACATTTTATCAAGTGCTTTGCGATGAATGATATAATTGGCAGAGCGAATAGGCTCAAAAGTTAAATTAATCATATTTTCAACATACCAATAGCGATTCTTTATACTCAGATGCGCTTTCCATCCAGCCTCCTCATTTCCACCCGTTCCCTGAGCATTAGCTACAATTGTCTGTGATTTTTGAAAATGAGGAGTACCTCCCTGAAGTGCAAAAGAATCATAATCCAATCCAATAATTATATAGGCATAAAATGCTAAAACTGAAGTAAGATTGGAATTAAATGCATTCAAGGAAAATTCAAGAGGCTGGTACTCCAGGTATTTAAAGGTGAAATCATTATCATTGTAATTAAGCATTACAGAGTTGTATGAAGTATTAAAAATAGGTCTGCGGGATTGAATAGACATCGTTGCCTTGAACTGATCATTGGAAATCCGCTCGGTTACATTTATCATTATACTGCATTCAATCCTTTCATCCATGGTAAATGCATCCCCTGTCCATTTTGTATTGTTCATGAATTCAAAAATGGCAGTTTCAAGTGTTTGAAAAACCCTGGTTTCTGTACCTTGCACCTGTTGGGAAAGTACTTGAACGGTACAATTTAGCTCCTGAGAAGAAACTGCAGTGGCAATTAGGAATAAGAATACAAAAATTAATTTACGCATTTTTGATAATTGATACTATTTCATGTAAAATATCCCTGGCAACTTCTTGCTTACTTTTCAACCCGAATTCTTTAAAATTATTGTCTTTATGAATAATTGTTACTTTATTCGTGTCCTGCTTAAAACCGGCACCATTATCATTTAAAGAGTTTAAAACAACCATATCCAATTTTTTATTCACCAGCTTTTTCATTGCATTTTCCCTTTCATTGTTTGTTTCAAGGGCAAAACCAACAAGGATTTGATTGCTTTTCTTAACTTTTCCTAACTCCGCTAATATATCTTTTGTTGGTTCAAGTTCCAACTCCAACCCTAATTCAGTCTTTTTAATTTTTTTATCTGAAATAAACTTTGGCCTGTAATCAGCAACGGCTGCTGATAAAATGGCAATGTCAGCGTCAATGAATTGAGCAGTGGATTTTTCAAACATTTCTTGGGCACTTACAACATCAATTCTTTTTACTCCAGCTATATTTCCAAGTGCAACCGGTCCACTTACCAAAGTCACTTCCGCCCCTTGTTTTTGCGCCTCAAGGGCAAGAGCAAATCCCATTTTCCCAGAGGAGTGATTTCCAATAAACCGAACAGGGTCTATGGCTTCATAGGTAGGACCAGCTGTAATTAATATCTTTTTGTTAAGTAATGGCAAATCCTGCTGTAAACGTTTATGTATGAATCGTACAATTTCTGTAGGTTCTTCCATTCTTCCCTCCCCTACAAGTCCACTTGCCAGTTCTCCTGTTCCAGGATGAATTATAATGTTGCCAAAAGCAGTTAGTTTTTTAATGTTTTCCTTGGTGGATTCGTGGGCATACATATCAAGGTCCATTGCAGGAGCAAAATACACAGTACATTTTGCTGAAAGGTAGGTTGCAATCAACATATTATTACAAACACCATTTGCCATGCAAGCAAGGGTATTGGCCGATGCTGGTGCTATAAGCATAATGTCTGCCCAGGCTCCAAGCTCTACATGATTGTTCCAGGTTCCTTGATCACCGAAGAATTCAGTTATAACAGGATTTTTAGATAATGTTGAAAGGGTTAATGGGGTAATGAATTCCTTAGCTGCTGAACTCATAATTACTCTAACATTTGCTCCTTCCTTAACCAGTTCTCTTACAAGAAAAGCAGATTTATAAGCAGCGATACTGCCTGTTACACCTAAAAGAATATTTCTTCCCTTCAATACCATAATTAAAAATCAGAAAAGTCTAATGAGAACCATTTTCAGAAAATGCTTATTCATTAGACTTTTTAAAATATAAAAAAGAAAATTTTTACTCCTCACCTTCCTGCATTTCTTTTGCAGGATTTCTGTAATAAATTTTATCCTCCAAAAACTCTTGTAAAGCTATTGAAGTTGGTTTTGGCAAACGCTCATAAAATTTTGAAATTTCAATCTGCTCCCTGTTTTCAAAAATTTCTTCAAGATTATCAGTAGAAGAAGCGAATTCAGCAAGTTTAGCAGTTAACTCCTCCTTTAATTCTGAACTAATTTGATTTGCTCTTTTAGAAATCAATGCAAGCGATTCGTATAGATTGCCAGTTGGTGCATCCAATTCTGGAAAATCTCTGGTTACGGTTGACTGCTCTGCGTTTGTTTTTTTAAAATTCATACTGTTTAAGAATTAGGATTGTTTATTAATTGCCTTTGTTGTAAATTCATGAATTGTTTTGGCCTCTTTTGTAAAAGCACCTTGAGGATAATGATCTATAAAATTATTGTATAACTCAATGGTAGTCTGTAAACGTAAGCCCTTTTTTGCCTCAATACTGTTAATGGCATAAATATAACTTGACTTAAGGCTTATAAACTCTAGCTCTTCATTGAATTTACTGCTGGGAAACTCCTTTATGCTGTTTTCAACACACACAATTGCTGATTTGTAATTCTCTGTGCGGTAATATTGTTTACAAATATTAAAGGCCTTTATTTCTAATTTATCCCGAAGTTCTTCAATATATTTTGCCGCTTCGGTAGCTTTTTCTGAGCCAGGGTACTTATTGATGAAATATTGTAATTCTGTAATTGCTTTATACGTATTAGTCTGATCCAAAGAGGGGTCTGAGGAATTCATATAATAAGTTAAAGCATTCATATACAATGCCTCTAAGGCATATTTACTTGTTGGATATGTTTTTACAAAATTCTTGAAATGATAACCTGCCAATTCATAATCATCCAAATAATAATTGCAATAGGCATAATAAAAATAAATTTTTTCTGCCTTTTCTGTTCCTCTATACAACGAAACTAATTCTTCCAATAAAGGATAAGCCTTGAAATAGCTTCCTTCCTCATAATATTTTATGGCTGCCTCATATTTTTGTTCATAATTGGTGCTTTTTAGCAGCTTATTATAATCACTACATGAAGAAACCAAAGCAATAACAAACAAAAAAACAATTAAACTGGATGATTTTTTAAGCATAGACTGCAAATATAATATAAATTTCAATTGGGTTATAGGTATATATAAGGATTTTCTAATCGCATTTTATTTTGACTGACATAACGCAATTCTAAAAACATAAATTGCAATTACTTGCCTTTGATTTAATAATAAACTAATTTTGTGCATTATTAATATAAAAAATAATTTTTTTTAAAGCAAATATGAAAGACATTTTTGAGAAACTCAAAGAAAACAGAGGGCCTTTGGGCAAGTACTCCAAAGAGGCTCACGGATATTTTACTTTTCCAAAATTGGAAGGAGAGATATCAAACAGAATGATTTTCAGAGGAAAAGAAAGACTTGTTTGGAGTTTGAACAATTATCTTGGCTTAGCAAATCATCCTGAAGTGAGAAAAGCTGATGCTGATGCCACGGCTCAATACGGACTTGCATATCCAATGGGAGCGCGCATGATGTCCGGGAACTCCAATTACCATGAGCAATTAGAAAATGAACTTTCCGCTTTTATGGGAAAAGAAGATACCATCCTTCTGAATTACGGCTACCAGGGAATGGTTTCTGCCATTGATTCTCTTGTGGACAGGAATGATGTGGTTGTTTATGATTCTGAGTCTCATGCTTGTATAATTGATGGTTTAAGACTTCATATGGGTAAACGTTTTGTATACCCTCACAATAATATTGAGAACCTTGAAAAGCAATTGGAAAGAGCCACTAAATTGGCTGATAAAACAGGCGGTGGAATTCTTGTAATAACAGAAGGTGTTTTTGGCATGTCTGGTGCGCAGGGTAAACTAAAGGAGATTGTTGAACTAAAAAAGAAATTTTCTTTTAGGCTTTTTGTTGATGATGCACACGGTTTAGGAACAATGGGAAAGACTGGTGCAGGAACAGGTGAGGCTCAAGGAGTTCAGGATGGAATTGATGTTTATTTTGGAACCTTTGCAAAGTCTTTCGGCCTAATCGGTGGTTTTATCTCAAGTGATGAACAGGTTATTGATTATTTAAGGTACAACATGCGATCTCAGATTTTCGCCAAAACCCTTCCTATGCCATTGGTTATTGGTGCATTGAAACGCCTTGAATTAATAAGAAACCAGCCTGAATTAAAGGATAAACTTTGGGAAATCACCACTGCGCTTCAATCAGGTTTAAAAAATGCAGGTTTTGACATTGGAAAAACAAATTCACCCGTAACTCCTGTTTGCCTTAACGGGACTATTCCCGAGGCCACAAACATGATTATTGACCTTAGGGAAAATCATGATATTTTCTGCTCACTTGTTATGTACCCGGTAATTCCTAAAGGACAAATAATTTTACGTTTAATTCCAACGGCTGTTCATACTTTGGAAGATGTTAGATACACTATAGAAACCTTTAAGAAAATTTATGAAAAACTTATAGCTGGCCATTATCAGGCACAATCTATTACTTCTTCATTGGCCTCTTAGTTTGTTTGTTTTTAAAAAGAGCTGCCTTTTAATTTAAGGTAGCTCTTTTTTATTAAATACAATTAGAAAACCCAATAACCAATAAAAAGAATCAAATTTAAGATTTGGTTATTAGGGTAAAGAAAATCAAATACAAATCAACCATTTCCCTGGCAAGATGGGCAAAAATAAGTTCCCCTACCTGCTACTTTTATTTTCTTAATGTTTCCAGCACAATTTGGGCATTTTCCCTTTGTTCTTCGATTGGGAATTAAAAAACTATCCGGAAATTTTTTGGGATCTGCATTATCTTTAATGGCGGTTTTTAACACCATTTGCATATTTTTATACAAGTCACCTAAGGTTTTATTATTTAATGCATCAATATTTGTGGTTGGATGAATTTTACTCTGAAACAGGATTTCATCAGCATAAACATTGCCTATTCCTGTAATTAGATGCTGATTCATTAAAGTGGGTTTAATCCGGCTCTTTTTTTTACCCAGAATTTCTTTGAATTGCTTTTCACTTACATCTAAAGCATCAACACCCAATTCTTTCCTTTTTTGATACGATTCAGGATTATCCGCCAGGTCTATTTTTCCTAGTAATCTTGGATCATTTAAAGATAAATGATAACCATTTTTAAAATGAATAAGCATGCGCGCATACTTTGGCGTTTTTTTATCTTTGAAATATTCCAATTCTCCTGTCATTCCAAAGTGAAGAACAAGCCACTTGTGCATTTCATCATCTGTTTCTAACAACAAGAATTTTCCTATCCGCTTTGAATTAATAAATTGATGTTCCTTAAGCGTTTTTTTTATGGCCTTCTCTGAAAATGCAATCATTCTCTTGTCAATGAATTCAACATCCTTTATTTGTTGATTCATTATTGTAGAATCTGCATATTTTTTGAATTGCTCTACATCTGGTAATTCGGGCATGGTTTTTTATTTTGATTAAACAAAATCCATTCCATGTAAATTGCAGAATTAAAAGCGCTTTGTTTTATTTAGCTCGTTTTGAAGTTCACGCCCTAGTTTTTGCTCTTTTTCCAATGCTCTTTTCCGGTAACCATCAAATTCCTCACGGATTTCAGCAAGTAAATTTTTACTTTCCAGGGTTAATAAATTGCTCCTTCTGAACCTGAAAATGAAAACAATTAACAAAATAATTAAAACCGCCAATAGGGTCCACAATGTATTAATGTATTTGTTTTTATCTATTTGCAGGCCTAAAAGTTCAATACTATTCTTTTCGTTTTCAATTGAAGTTAAATCATCACTTAAATTTTTTAATTGTGTATTTAATACTTCAATTTCATTTACCTGAACCAACAACCTGTTTTGAGCTCCAAGAATTTCATTTCTCAACAAATTCAAAGAATCAGAAACGTTGGAACTGTATTTTTCCAACCATGCCATTTTAATCACTTTAAAATCCATGTACCGGTTTGAATTATTAATCATGTAATTAAACTGGCTACTAAGTGTGCCGCTTTCAAGAGATTCCTTTGCATTATTCTGCCCAAAAACTGATGGGCAAACAAAAAGTACGGCAAGAAGGAGTATATAATTATTAATTTTTTTCATAGGTTTAATTGGCTTCTTAACTAGGTTCATTCAATGTTTTTATATAACTCGGATATGCTTGTTAAATTTTAACCATTGTAAAAAAAAATAACACAGAATAGCTGATTTTATTGGCATATAAAAGTAAAATGCAATAAATTACAAAAAAAACGACATTTTTTTTTGTCAATAAGCATATAAAATTACATTAAAATGTAAAAGGGAAAAAATTTCTCATTCAGGGGTATTTGGTCCGCTTATTATTCCAAGCTATGACAATATCCCGGCAATTATTATTGGCACAATAATGATGAAAAACTTCAGGTATTGTTTCTCATTTAATCTTCAATATTATGACAATAGCTGATATAAAAAAATTAATTAAAGACCAGTTTATTTGGGATGGTAGAATAATTGCCTCTGATATTAATGTAAATGTTAAAGATGGCACAGTTGAATTAACAGGTGAAGTACCTACTTATTCCAGTAAAATTGCCGCAGAGGAAGATGCGCTCTCTATTATAGGGGTATTAAGAGTAGAAAACAATTTAAAAGTAAAATATCCTGAACCCGATTTCATTTCTGATGAAGATATAAAATCAGCAATAATCGATAAAATTAGCCTTGATCACAGAATTGAATCAAAATACATTTCAGTTTCAGTAGAAAAAGGAGTGGTTTCTTTCACTGGATCTGTTGATGCATATTGGAAAAAAGACGTGATTCTTGAATATGCCTATCGAAACATTGGAGTGGTTGGTGTAGTTGAGGAAATTGAGGTTATTCCACACAGTGATATTTCAGATGAAAAAATTGCTGAGGACATAAAAAGTGCATTTGAAAGAAATGGATTTATTGGCTCTAATCAAATATTTGTTGAAGTATATAATAGTGAGGTTACAATTGAAGGAACTGTTACTTATTACACCTCTAGAATTAAGGCGCGAGAAATAGCTTACTATACAACAGGTGTCCGAAATGTAAAAGATAAAATATCCATTCGGGAAAAATTACCTGTTTCCTAAATTCAAGGACTAAAAAAAGCCAAATCTATTATAAATATTTTTCTTGCTATGGAAGCAACTGATGTTAACGCGATAGAAAAAAGAATTAAAGACCATCTTTATTGGCACGATAGGGTTAATGCATCCGATATCACAGTAGAAGTAATGGACGATATAGTGCGCCTTTCAGGAGAAGTTCCTACTTATTACAATAAAATTGCTGCAGAAGAAGACGCACTTCAGTTACTGGAGTGAAAAAAATAAAAAATGACCTCCTGATAAAATATGACGAATCCATTCGAATTCCTAATGATACAGAAATAAAAGCCTTATTGAAAAAAACATTAGATTATGATCATAGAATAAATGCAAATGAAATAGATATAAAAGTAGTTAATGGAACAATTTGGTTACAGGGTACTGTAAATGCATTCTGGAAAAAAGATATAATAGAAAAACATGCTTTACGAATACCAGGGGTTGAAGATGTAATTGATAACTTAACCGTAAAACTAAGCAGGGGATATTCAGATGATGATATCAAGGATGAAATTATAAATGCCTTTAAAAGAAATGCCGTGATTAGTGAAGATCAAATAAATGTAATTGTAGATAAGGGAAAGGTTACGCTTTCAGGAACTGTAACAGATTATGTTATTAAATCCACAGCTAAAGATTTGGCTATTTATACTCCTGGAATTACAAAGGTGATTGACAATATAATTGTGAGACATACTTAAAAACATTATGTGAAAACAAATAAATAAGGAATAGAGAATAAGATTTTTGATCCTGAATTCCCATATTAACTGATATGTCAATACAAAATATAAAAATTAGCCAAACAGGAATCATGCAAAAAACCTAAATATAACATGGCGTCCCGATAAAGCGGGATGAAAAATACAAATAAAATGCTTTAGAATTCATGAGTTGATTAGAGGAATAGTTAAAAAAAGAATAATTATATACATGTGAAATAACCATGCACAAACACGAATGAATATAACATGGAATCCAGATAAATGTGCATTGAATTAAATAATCAAATCCTTTAACATTCTTGAGTTCCTTAAAGGAAAAATTAAAAACGAATAAATTATATACATATGAATTAGCCATGCACCAAACCGTCCACAAACGCTAATGAATATAACATGGCTATCCCGATAAATCGGGATGACTATTAAAAAACAAATTATACACATATGAAAAAAATAGCTCTTATGTTTATTTCCACTGCCTTCTCTTTGTTAATAATGAATTGCAAGGCACAAGAAAATGGGAAACAAACATTTTACAAGATCATAGAAGAAGACAAATCTAGTATTGATGCATTGAGTCTCTATCCTGAAGAAACCCGAAATGCAATACTTGAGGCCTCTCTTTATCCTGAGATAATTTTAAAATTAGAAAACATTCAATCACAAACACGTGAAAAATTTATTACTTTGATTGAAAACCTACCAGAAGAAGAACAATTGAAAATTTATGATATAACCCGCTATGAAAATCTTGTGAAATCTTTGGGAGATGGCGGTAGAAAATCAGAAAGTGAGATTGTAGACATACTAAAAAATTATCCAAAGGAAATTCATGATGAAGCTCTTGAAATGGGAAGAAAAAACCACCGGATAATAAAAAACATCAATGAATTGTACAATACTGCCCATGAATCTTATCAAAATGTGCTTAGAAATTATCCCACTCAAACACAACAAGCATACAACCACCTGATCCAATTTCCAGAGGTTATTGAAATAATGTCAAATAATATGAAAATGACTGTTGCTGTAGGTGATTTATACAAACGGGAACCAGATTGGGTGAAAACAAAACTGGATTCATTAAATATAGAGGCGGCAAGAAAAAATGCAGAGGAAACTGCTGAATGGCAAAAAAAGCTGGAGGAAAATCCTGAATTACTTGAAGAATACACAAACGCAGCAGAAGAATATGCAGAAGATAATGGATTCGATCAAAATGAATACAGGCAGGAACGAACCCAAGTGAATGAAGTAATTTATCATCACTATTATTCGTACCCTTTCTGGTTTGGATATCCACATTGGTTTCCATATTCATACTGGTATAGATGGCCAATCTGGTATGACTGGGGATTTTTTTATGGTCATGGTGGAGCAATTGTTTTAACCGGACTTCCCTCTTATTATTTTACCTATTGGTTCTTTGAAAAACCAAGCAATCATTATTACCGCCCAAGAGTATCCAGTACCTTTATTACTCATTTTAAAAACAATCCTCGTTCTTCAACAGGAATTTCAGATGGTGTAGCAACTTGGCTTAAAGACAACCGGGAAGTAATACCAGCAAATTTACTTGCTGATGATGGTAATCATGTTGAAAGAATGCGTGAATTTGGATTGTTTGAAAGTGAGTATGTTGAAAACGCAGCAAGACGACCCGGCCTTTCAAGAGAAGAGTTTTTAGCCAATAATCCAAAAAGATACCCGAATTTGGATCCTCCAGGATTAAGAGTACCTAATAATATTGCAAGAGAATTACCCGAATTGGAAGCAAGAAGGCCTTCACCCATAGAACGTGGTGTTCAAAGAACTGAACCAAGAGAAAAAATGGATGACATATACAGACCAAGAGAACCGGAAAGAAGACCTAGAACTGAGCCAGAGAGAGAAATATTTCCAGAAAGAGTTCCTCAAAGAGAAAGGCCCATGGAACCAAGACCCAAAATAGATAGAAGTCCAACTCCTAGAGTTGCTCCATCGCCTTCTCCCAGACAATCACCAGAAATGAACCCCTCTCCTCAACCAACACCACGTCCTGCTCCAACACCTCGGTCCGCGCCAACTCCTCGAGCAGATCCCTCACCAAGACCATCCCCTGCACCTGGTTCTGGAGCGCAAATAAGAACACCTGCCCGTAATATATCTATTTCTTCAGAATTGCCCTCAAACATGCAAAGTATCGACAGGGCAATTGAATTTCATTTTAAAAACTGGAAAAGAAAATGAACAGTTAAACAGGGTCCCATAAATTAATTGTGTTTTTAGAATTCAAATGTTCTTATTTGAATACATCGCCTTTAGTATTGAAATAGTATGAATTAAAATACACATTAAAAAAAGATGGAAGGATAGTTCAATCACTTAATAATTTAAAAAAGCTTAATCCTTATTTCAGCATTAAAATTTCCGTTTTTTCTATTTTGATTTTGTGAAATCATTATTTTACTCCCTATATTTGTTGTTAACCTTAAATATAGGAGTATGAAAAAATGTATTTTCATGGCTGTTTTGCCTTTAATTATTTTAATATCAAGCTGTAGTAAGGATCAAAAAGTGGTAAGGCAACTAGAGGGTGAATGGAAAACAACAAGCATGACTTCGGATGGAACTGCTATGGATAAATCAAGTTATGAATCATTTACTTATGTATTCACTAAATGCAAGGTTAGTAAAGGAGATTGTGATGGCTCTATTAAATATAAGGTTCCTGTTATCGGTGAATTCTCATTGCCTTTTAAATATGCTATTGCTGAAAGTGGAAAAAAAATAGTTATAAATATAATTATTGAAAATGAAATTATCAAAGCAATGATTGGTGCTGAAAATCAAACTATTAATGCAGAAATAATAGAACATTCCAAAACAAAGTTTATTTATTCCTATGAGCAAACCGAAATGGATGAGAATGGAATTCCAGTTACCCATAAATACATTGCAACATTAGAAAGAATTTAATTTTTTTTGATCAATAATTTACATTTATTAAGTTCATTTAAATCCTTAATTGATAAAACAATTAAGGATTTTTTATTCTTTTCTAATTGTTTATCCTTTCTCGGATTTAATTCTTGCTTAATTTATGATTTACACCTTAATTGCTATGTTAAATATATTTAAAATAAACACATTTGAACCTAATTATATCTTAAATTCGCTCCAGAAAATATAAACGAATAAACATGAAAAAATCAATTTTTTTGTATTTAATGGGATTTCTTCTTTCCCAGGTTACCAGGGCACAAAAAACTTCTTATGGATTGAAAGCTGGTTTAAATTTAATACCTATTGAAACCCCATCCGTTGATTATGGGAAGGTATTAAAACCGGGACTAAATGCAGGAATTTATTTTAATTACAAATTTAATAAACACCTTAGCCTGCAACCAGAGTTATATTATACATACAAAACAAGCAGTTACTCAAGAACTGACACTACTTCTTTGCTTAAAATTGTTCAAATGTTAGATGTTGTTAACACTGATGATTTGGCAGGTTTTCTTGGTTATTTTGATTTGAATGTTTACCAGAGAACTGAGGCAAGAGTAAACATGAATTATATAGAATTGCCACTAATATTAACCTATTCTGCTTTTAATTTTTTAGATCTTAGCTTAGGGGTTTATGGCTCCTACCTTGTTTCAGCAAAAAGTTTTATAACCTACAAAGAAGATATACCATTACTAGATGCAACTCATTTAATAGATTCATTTCCACAAGCCGGTTTTGTAATTCAAAGCCTATATCCTGCATATAAGGAAGCACAAACCTCCGAAATGCCATCTAAAAACAGGTTCAGTTCATTTGATTTAGGTTTTACAGGTAATATTTCTTTCAAAATGGAAAATGACCTTTGCATTAGTTTTAGGTACACAAGAGGGATGTGGAATTACAATGAAGAAACATTTTCAAGCAAAAATGCACATTCTGCCTATCAAATTATACTTTCCTATCCCTTAAGTAATTTTTATGTCCGGGTTAAGCCTAAAATAAACAAACCTAGTTTTGGTTAAATTTCAGATAGTTTAATCCTTTAATAAGTATATTTAATTCGTTAATTTTGTCTCAATAAATTTCTCACACATTACTTAAAATACCTATGACAAAAGTTCATAATTTCAGTGCAGGCCCAGGGATTTTACCTGCTGAAGTACTTAAGGAAGCTTCAGAATCAGTTTTAAATTTCAATAATCTTAATCTTTCTCTGCTTGAAATATCCCATCGAAGTAAAGATTTTATCCAGGTAATGGATGAGGCAATTGCTCTTACTAAAGAACTATTAGATCTTTCTGATGAGTATTCTGTTTTGTTTTTAGGTGGTGGGGCTTCTTTGCAGTTTGCCATGGTTCCTTATAATTTGTTAACCAATGATGGTTATGCAGCTTATGTGAATACAGGGGTATGGGCAACAAAAGCCATTAATGAGTCACAAATAATAGGAAATACTGCAGTTATTGCAACTTCTGAGGATAAAAAATTCAGTTACATCCCAACTGGATATAAAATTCCATCTGATGCGGATTACCTTCACGTTACCTCCAACAATACTATTTACGGAACACAAATGCAAGATTTTCCAGATAGCCCAGTGCCACTTGTGTGTGATATGTCTTCTGATATTTTTAGCAGAAAAATTGATGGAAATAAGTTTGGATTAATTTATGCCGGTGCACAAAAAAACATGGGGCCTGCGGGAGCAACTATGGTGGCTGTAAAAAATGAACTTTTAGGAAAAACTAATATGGAAATGCTTTCTATGCTGGATTACAGAGTTCATATCAAAAGCGAATCTATGTATAATACTCCTCCGGTTTTCCCAGTTTATGTTTCAATGCTTACTCTTAGATGGCTGAAAAAAAACGGTGGTCTGCAATGGATTGAAAAAGTAAATACGGAAAAAGCAGCCACATTATATGCCGAAATCGACAGAAACTCCATGTTTGTTGGCACGGTTGAAAAGAACAGCCGTTCTAAAATGAATGTTACTTTTATTCTAAAAAATGCTGGATTTGAACCAGAATTTGATAAATTGGCAAAAGAGGCGAATTTAAGTGGTCTGAAAGGACATCGTGATGTGGGTGGATACCGCGCATCTTTATACAATGCATTACCTCTTGAGAGTGTAAAAGTACTTGTTGATGTAATGAAGACTTTTGAAGCAAAGTTTGCCTAAACCCAACCAAAAAAAACCATAAAATGATAAAAATACTTGCCAATGATGGCATTGACGATAAAGGAAAGTTTTTACTTGAACAGGCAGGATTTAAAGTTGAAACACAAAATGTACCCCAGGATAAATTGATTGATTTTCTTAACACAGAAAAATTTTCTGCACTAACTGTGCGAAGTGCTACTAAAGTTAGAAAGGATTTAATTGACGCCTGCCCGGGATTAAAACTTATAGCCAGAGGTGGTGTTGGCATGGATAATATTGATGTTGAATATGCTTTAAAAAAAGGTATTTCTGTGGTTAATACTCCTGCCGCTTCCAGTTATTCAGTTGCTGAACTTGTTATGGCCCATTTGTTTTCAATGGTTCGCTTTCTATATGATTCTAACAGGGAAATGCCTGTAAATGGTGCTGCTAATTTCCAGGTTTTAAAGAAAAAATATGCACTTGGTTCTGAATTAAGAGGAAAAACCCTGGGAATAATCGGATTTGGAAGAATAGGACAAGCTGTGGCAAAATATGCAATAGGCATTGGAATGAGTATTAAAGCTTATGATCCATTTTGCAAATCTGCAGAGGTTATACTTGAATTTTATAATGGTTCAACCCATTCAATAAAGGTTCAAACTGTTTCTATAGAAGAGGTTTTAAATCTTTCTGATTTTATTACTTTACACGTTCCGGGAGGAGAAATTATAGGTAAAAAAGAATTCTCAATTATGAAACAAGGCGTTGCAATTGTTAATACCGCTCGAGGTGGGGTAATAAATGAAAAAGATCTTGTTGAGGCATTAAATGCGGGTTTTGTATCTCATGCTGCTTTAGATGTATTTGAAAATGAACCTGCCCCTAATGAAGAACTTCTTAAACATCCTAAAATATCACTTACTCCCCACATTGGCGCTGCTACCAATGAGGCTCAAGAGAGAATAGGGGTTGAACTTGCGGAAAAAATCATTGAAATTTTAAAAAATTAATGGCTGTTATAAAACCTTTTAAAGGAATCAGGCCATCACCTGACAAAGTTCATCTTGTTGCTTCAAGGCCTATAGATACTTATAAACCCGAAGAGCTGGAAGCCAAGCTAAAAGAAAACCCTTACACTTTTTTACGTATTATTAAACCCGATTTTGGTAAAAAGACAAGGAGTAAACCTGGTTCAATTGAATTATTAAATAAAATAAAATCCAATTTCATATCTTTTATCAAAGAGGGAATTTTCATTCAGGATAACCAGGAATGCCTTTACATATACAGCCAGGAGAAAAATGGACGTTCACATACTGGCATTATCGGTTGTGCCAGCATTGATGATTATTTCAACGGAGTAATCAAAATTCATGAACAAACAATAACTCACAAAGAGGAAACGCTCAAAAAATATCTTGAAATATGTGATTTTAATGCAGAACCTGTTTGTCTAACTTATCCTGCCGATAATCAGATAAATGAAATTATAAATGAAATCATAAATAATCAGCCGGTTTATGATTTTAGCACAACCAACAAAAACAGGCATAAACTATGGCTTGTTAACAATCCCCACAAAATTCAGGCAATTGTTGACTTATTTAAAAGGATGCCTGCAATTTACATAGCTGATGGTCACCATCGCTCTGCTTCCTCTGCCCTGCTTGGAAGAGCAAAAAGGCAATATTATAAAGATTATTCGGGACAGGAGCCTTTTAATTTTTTCATGTCTATTTATTTTGCTGAAGATCAGGTTCAAATATTAGATTTCAATCGTGTAGTGATTGATTTGAATGGTTTATCTCAAATTGATTTTTTACAAAAGGTCTCTCTTAATTTTAAAATCGAAGAAATAGGAACCCAGATTTATAAACCAAATAAATTACATAATTTCAGCATGTATTTGGGAGGAAAATGGTACAGCTTAATTTCTCCCGAAGGCACTTTCAATAAAGCAGATTCAACTGCTATACTTGATGCTTCTATTTTATCGGAAAATATTTTGGGCCCTGTATTAGGGATTAATGATTTGAGGACAGATAAACGCATTGGATTTATTAGTGGTGCATTGGGTCTTGAAGAATTAAAAAACCAGGTAGACAGTGGAAAAATGAAAGTGGGATTCGCACTATTTCCAGTAACCATGGATCAAATAAAAGCAGTTGCCAATGAAGGAAAATCCATGCCTCCAAAATCAACATGGGTAGAACCTAAGTTAAGAAATGGTTTAACTATTTACAGTTTATCCTGATTTATGAGTATTGAAGCCAATATTGGGCAAATTAAAAAAAAATTGCCTAAGCAGGTAAAACTGATTGCTGTTTCAAAAACAATACCCATAGAAGGAATTATTGAAGCCTACAATAGTGGACATAAAATATTCGGGGAAAATAAAGTGCAGGAACTGGTTGATAAAATGGAAAAATTGCCAAAGGACATCGAATGGCACCTAATCGGGCATCTTCAAACAAATAAAGTGAAACATATCGCCTCTTTTGTGAGCCTTATACATGGTGTTGATTCAATTAAATTATTAAAAGAAATAAATAAACAAGCAGTTAAATATAACCGCACAATCCCTGTTCTTTTGCAAATCCATATTGCTAGTGAGGAAACAAAATTCGGTTTGAATTTTAAAGAAGCTGAACAAATAATTCATTCCGAAAGTTTAAAAAGTTTAAAAAACATCGTTTTAAGAGGCTTTATGGGCATGGCTACATTTACAAAAGATAAAACCGTAATCAGAAATGAATTCCGTTCGCTTTCGGTTTTTTTTAATAAATTAAAATCAACAATCAACAATCCCGATTTCTCCGAACTTTCCATGGGTATGAGTGGAGATTATGAAATAGCCATTGAAGAAGGAAGTACAATGGTTAGAGTAGGTAGTGCCATATTTGGTAACAGATAAAAACACTAAAAAGAAAGTAATTTAGTTTATTTAAGATATCGTTTATTAAGTATTTATAAAATGGAAACGCTAAATAAAAAAACACAAATACATGTAAAAGCACTTGAGTCTGCAAATAACGCAGATGTGCTAAAATCCATACAAGCGCTTCGCTTAAACGGAACTGAAGAGGCAATTCCCTTTCTTGTTCAAACCCTGGTTAACAATCCTGATGAGGACATAAAGAATGAAATTACTCATTTGTTGTTTGACTTAAAAAACATAAAAGCCCTTCCTGCTCTGGTAATGGAAATCATTAATCCTGCAAATCTGGAATTTCAACACATTCTTATTTCGGCTTGTTGGGAATCAGGAATGGATTGTTCAAAATATTTGAACTTTTTTGTTGAATTGGCCATTAATTCCAATTATTGTGTTGCCTTTGAATGTCTTACAGTAATTGAAAATATGGTAGGTCCTTTTAATGTTCCAAAAATGGATGAACTTATTGAAAAAACAAAAAATGCAGCAGATGAGGATCCATCCAGGTTTGATTTGTTAAATAGCCTTTGGGAAGTTCTTGTTGATATTAAAGCTTCCGGTGAACCGGAATAATTTCTCATGCTTTGATGCATTACCCTTCTCTTTTATATACCATTTGCTAAAATATTTCATTAAGTTTGCCACTGCCAATAATTAAATGAAAAACCAATGAATCTGGAATTTAATAAAAATGAAGATGTAAACAAATTGATGGTTTCAGAAATGAAACAAAAACTATCAGTTGTTAAACTAGGAGGAGGAAAAACAAAAATTGAAAAACAGCACAAAGATGGAAAATTAACGGCCAGGGAAAGGATAGATTATCTTATTGACAAGGGTAGTAGAACCATTGAAATCGGAGCTTTTGCTGGTGAAGGAATGTATGAGGAGCACGGAGGCTGTCCTTCAGGGGGGGTTGTTGTGGTAATTGGTTATGTAAAGGGTAAACAATGCATTATTGTAGCTAATGATGCCACAGTTAAGGCAGGCGCTTGGTTTCCAATTACTGCGAAAAAAAACCTCAGGGCACAGGAAATTGCCATGGAAAATAAACTTCCAATTATATATTTAGTTGATAGTGCTGGAGTATTTCTTCCTTTGCAAGATGAAATATTTCCGGACAAAGAACATTTCGGTAGAATTTTCAGGAACAATGCTGTAATGTCTTCCATGGGAATTATTCAAATTTCTGCAGTTATGGGCAGCTGCGTTGCAGGTGGTGCTTATTTGCCAATTATGTCCGATGAAGCTCTTATTGTAAACAAAACCGGAACAATTTTTCTTGCTGGTTCCTATCTTGTTAAAGCTGCAATTGGAGAGAGTATCGACAATGAAACTTTAGGAGGAGCAACAACACATTGTGAAATTTCAGGAGTTACTGATTACAAGTGTGAAAATGACCAGGAATGTCTTGATTCTATACGAAATATTTTTGATAAAATAGGTGAATTTGATAAGGCTGGATTCAATCGGATAGAGCCACAACCACCAAAAGAAAATGAGCAGGAAATTTATGGAATTCTTCCTGATTCACGTGAAAAACCCTATGAAATAAAGGAAATTTTAAAGCGCTTACTTGACGATTCATTGTTTGAAGAATATAAAGAGGATTACGGTAAATCCATTGTTTGCGGACTTGGAAGAATAGAAGGTTGGGCTGTTGGCATTGTAGCCAACCAGCGCAAACTAATTAAAAGCAAGAAGGGTGAAATGCAATTTGGCGGTGTAATTTATTCTGACTCAGCAGATAAAGCAGCAAGATTCATAATGAATTGCAACCAAAAAAAGATTCCACTGGTATTTATACAGGATGTTACCGGGTTTATGGTAGGGTCACGATCAGAACATGGAGGAATTATTAAGGATGGGGCTAAATTAGTTAATGCAATGGCAAATTCAGTGGTTCCAAAATTTACCATTGTAATTGGAAATTCATATGGTGCCGGAAATTATGCCATGTGCGGAAAAGCATATGATCCTCGTTTAATTGTTGGATGGCCAAGTGCAAAAATTGCAGTAATGGGTGGAGCCCAGGCTGCTAAAGTTTTATTACAGATCCAGGTAAGTTCCTTAAAAGCTGCAGGAAAAGAAATTACAAAGGAAGATGAAGAAGAACTATTCAACAAAATAAAGGATGGTTATGACAGACAAACAAAAGTTTATTATGCTGCTTCACGTTTATGGATTGACGCCATAATTGATCCGCTTGAAACCAGAAAAGTAATTTCAATGGGCATAGAAGTTGCCAACAATGCACCAATTGAAAAGAAATTTAATGTAGGTATTATTCAAACCTGATTTATTTTTCAAAATACAAAATGAATTTAAAATAATATTATACATTTGTTTGTGCTTTTTATTTTTAATACTCAACTCATTATGATTAGAAAAATTTACATTTTTATTCCTGTATTATCTGCTATTTCTTTCTCTTTGGTTCTTTCTTCCTGCCAAACAGAAGTACCTAAGGAAAATGTTCAACTTGAGACTGAAACAGTTCAGGGCGATTTAGGTGACCAAAATGTTACTTATATCCTTCCTTCTCCTTTGCAAATTGCATCAATATTCAAGCGTTCTGGTTTAGAATATATTTCAGGTTTAACGAATCCTGTTTCAAATTCAAAGAACTATGCCGGAATTTTTAGCAAATCATTGGCAATGGGTGTTTACTCTGCCGATTTAGCCTATGGAATTATTAATAATCAAACACAGGATGCCCTTAATAATCTAAAAACAATAAAAGATATTTCTTCTGATTTAGGTCTTTCAAGTATTTTCGAAACAGAAACACTTTTGACAAGATTTGAAAGTAATATGGGAAATGAAGATTCACTTGCCTATATTATTTCTGATTTGCAAATGGATATGGATGCTTATCTTGAAGAAAATGAAAAAGAACACTTAGCGGTGCTTATATTCACAGGAGCATGGATAGAAAGTATGTATATTGGTTCCAAAGCTGTAAGCAAAGCAAACAATCAAAAGCTTTCCAACAGGCTTGGAGAACAATTTATTATTCTTGATAACCTGATAAAAGCACTAAAAGTAAAGCAAAATGCAAATGAAAGCATTCCAAAATTAATAACAGCTTTAGAGGATATAAAAACTAATTTTGATTCATTTACCAAAGAAACGGAAGAAACATCCGAAGCTATTATAATGAAAGAAGAAGAACTTAAATTGCTTTCTTCCAAAGTACAAGATTTAAGATCAAAAATTATTGCTGGAAATTTATAACAAGTTTTATTACTCTTTAGGATATAGCCATGCTCAATCCCGGAACAAACAGGAATGAATGAAACATGGATATACAATTTGGCAATTAAAATACAATTTTTTACATATGAAATAGCCATGCACGAACCGTTCACAAACGCTAATGAATATAACATGGCTAT
>JACCXN010000038.1 GCA_013696965.1 Bacteroidota bacterium
AAAAATTCCAAGATCCCTTCTGGCAAAATCAAGTTTGCCAAGCTGTGGTTTTCATCTCTTTGCACGTAGAATATTTTTTGCAAAGAAATGATTTTTGTTCATTCCCCCCAACTTTTCCGCTTGATCCTAAAAAAGGCTAATAGAAAAGGAACAAAAAAAAATCCGGCATTAAACCGGATTTTAAATTAAAAGTTTTTTAAGAATTAAAGAGCTGAAACTTTTCTAGTCAATTTTGATTTCAAATTCGCGGCTTTATTTTTATGGATAATGTTTCTCTTAGCCAATTTATCAATCATAGAAATAACTTTTGGAAGTTTTTCTGATGCTTCTTTTTTATCAGTAGAAAGTCTAACAACTTTAATAGCGTTACGAGTTGTCTTCGCCTGATATCTATTTCTTATTCTTTTCGCATCGTTTGCCCGGATTCTTTTAATTGCCGATTTGTGATTTGCCATTTTAAATATTTTATTTTTTTAGGATTGCAAATATATTGAATATTTTCATTACAACAAATCTATAACGCATATTTTTTTAAACTATTACCTCTTCCTGCTTGTAAACTGGGAATAAATCCTTGATTTTATAAACGTCATCTCTTGAAAGTATATGTACAATAAGGTTTTTTACCCGAAAAGGAACACCATCGGGCACTGAATCAAGGTTAGAATCTATAATTTCTTTTATATCAATTATGGTAACAATTCCAGAGCCTATTACATGAAGTTCCTGTTCTGGCGTAATTAGAATTGCAGTATCATCTCCAATTCCAACACCTGTTGCCTTTTGTTTACATGCAGCTTGTGTCAATCGTCCAAACCGGCCACGGGAGTCAAAATGAGTGTCAATTATTACATTTTTTATGAAAGACAGGCCTCTGGATATTTCAACTTCTCCCATGTAAAATCCTTCCATTGCACTCCCTCTGGAAATCATATAATCTGCCAGTGCCATTGCACCTGAACTTGTTCCTGCAATTAAAAAGTCCTCGTTCATGTATTTTTCAACAAGCATTCTGTTAAATTCCGAATTACACAAATAATCTCCTATTCTAACCTGATCGCCTCCTGTAATAAATACAGCATCTAATTTTTCGAGCAACCTAAGGTTTTGGGTTTTATTTGCTTCATCCTTAGAACGTATATCAAGTATTTCAGTTCTATGACATCCTAATTCATGAAAAACATCCCTGAAGTCCGCGGCAGTTCTCATAGGAGAACTTGAAGAGGTGGTAATAATCCCAATTAATGAATTTTTTCCATCCCTGCATTCTTCAATCATCCTTTTTAATATTTCTTCAGATATGAATTCAGGATTGTTTTCTTGAACAAAATCCAAAGGTTCTAAGCTTGAATGTTCATTGCCACCAATCGCAAGCAATTTTCCTTTTGGCCTACTTCTTTTCATTCTTAATAAAAATTAACATTTATAGTATTAATTCGATAGTCTAATATCTAACACCTTACAAAACACCTGCCTTTTACAACTTTTGTTTTATAGGGTAAAAAAACACTTTTAAAAGAGGGATTCTAATAGATTTTTCCTGTTTTGGCATAAAAATTCCACGTATGATAAAATCAGGAAAAATATGTATAGGACCAAAAGAATGAGATAAATGGTATTGAAGTATAGTTGCAAGGATACTTAGACCTGCATTGTTCTTTCACCATGCTAGCCTTTGGCTATTTCTATTTGTTTAGAAAGTAAGATTACTTTTGAACTGAAGGATGGTAATTAATATCCTGTTGCTTGAGGAAATTAATAATTGTACTTGTTGTGTTGAGGGTATTGAAGTAATTGAGGCAATTTAAAAGAC
Source organism: Bacteroidota bacterium (assembly GCA_013696965.1). Taxonomy (NCBI): domain Bacteria; kingdom Pseudomonadati; phylum Bacteroidota; species Bacteroidota bacterium. Next base: position 1,814 of record JACCXN010000038.1, read on the forward strand.
CTCAAACTTATACTTTTTCAAACTCTTTTAATCCATTTTTACTTTCAGTTTATTGTGAAAGTTTTATTGTAGTTTAAACTTAATAGGTAATTTAAACCAGACTTCTACAGGACTGTTATATTGAATTCCTGGATTCCAATCAGGCATTATTTTTATCACACGTAGCGCTTCCTGATCCAGTTCCTTATTAATACTTTTAGCTATATGAACATTAATTACTCTACCATCTTCTGTAAGTAAGAATATTACATTAACTATTCCAACAATATTATTTGATTTAGCATTTTCTGGATAAACTAAGTTTGATCTTAAAAAATCAAACAAAGCCTTTTCCCCTCCTACAAAAGAAGGCATTTGATTAGCCAGATTAATATCTAAGAGGAAAGAACCATCTTCATTCCAATATTCTGATTTAATAACAGTGCCTTTGTTAAATGTAACAATACCACTTAAATTCCCACTTTTTAAATAAAACTTCCATTCCCCATGTCTTCTATTCTTTTTATAGCTTCCTTTTCTACTGATAAGATTATTATTAAAATAATATATAGACTCTGAATCTTTTTCTTTTAATTTTTTGGAATTATAGGTTTTAACAGAATAAATATCACCATTTTGATAAAACATTTTACTGTGAAATGGTTTTTTTGAAGTGTAATTGACTTGATAGTATGAGTGAGATTGCTCATTGGTTATTTGGAATTTATAATCATAATAAACAGTATCCTGTGCTATTGATCCAAAACCAGAAAAAAGCATACAAGTATTACAAACAAAATATTTCATATATCATTGGCAGATTAAATGTAATGCTGCACAAAGCAAAAGTAAAATAAATAAGTAAGAATAAACAAAAACCTCCATGTTCCAAAACATTAATTTGAGGTAAGTAGTGCCTTGAGGAAATTGCTCTTTTGATGCATTTTTATTTTTTTGGATGGGAATCACGAATGTCCTAACAAAAAAGTTGCTAATTGAAAAAGGCTAAATATGTTAATGTATAAAAACTAAATTTCCTTATTCTGTTTCAAAACCGGCCTCTTTCCAGGCTGGTATTCCTTTTATAAGGTTATAAACTTGTGTAAAATTGTTCTCTTTCATTTGTTTCATTGCCTTTGTGCTTCTATTTGCTGAAGCACAGTATAAAAAAAGTGGCATATCATTAGAGAATTGTTTCACAATTTGCTGTAAAAAATCCTCATTGTAATAGTTGATGTTGACAGCACCTGGTATGTGTCCGGTACTGAATTCCTCAGGTGTTCTAATATCAATAACCACCCCGTTTTTTTCATTTATCAAGCGGGAAAATTCCTTGGCATCAATATTTCCAGGTTCTTGAGCAATTGAGCATCCTGAAGTTAGTATTACCAGGAGAAATATAAAATTTAGTGTTAGTCTCATTTTTGCTTTTATTTGATTATGAATTAATCTGTATCATTTATTTTAAATGATTCGTTTTTTGTTGTTTTCTCCCAAAAAAGAGTGTAGATAAAGAGTCTTTTAAGGCTTTTAATCCTGTACATTTAAAATTTTCTCTGCCCTTAAATATTTTGATTGATAATTTGTTCCAATTGATTTGCAGGAACTACGCCTGATTGCCGCCATAAAACTTTTCCATTTTTAAACAAAATCAATGTTGGTACTCCTTGTACCTGGTATTTTTGAGCTGCTTGCGGATTTTTATCTACGTCCACCTTTATGATTTTTGCCTTTTCTTCAATTTTCCCGGCTAATTCTTTAAGAATTGGGGCCATCATTTTGCATGGACCGCACCATTCAGCATGAAAATCTACTAAAACCGGTTTTTCTCCTTCTATTAATTCCTGAAATTTTCCCATTTTATTAAGGATTAGATAAATGATTAAAATATAACAAATCCTTACAATGAACGCATAGGATTTCCTTCAGGCAGTGCAAGTTTAGTACCTAATTCCTTTATCTTAGCCATTCCGCCCAATACATTGGTTAAATTTTCATAACCCATCTTTTTAAGCAGAGATACTGCAATCATTGAACGATAACCTCCTGCACAATGCACGAAATAATGTTTTTGTTTATCCAGTTTATCCAAATTTTCATTTAATACACTTAGATCAATTAATTGCGCCCCTGGAATTACACCACTTGCATGTTCCCCTGGCTTCCTTACGTCTAATACGGCCTCTCCCGCTTTTGCTTTTTTCACAAATTCTTCTGCCTCAAAACTTTCCACAGTATCTGTTTTTTTTCCTGCCCCTGTCCAGGCTTGCATCCCATCTTTTAAATATCCGCTCACATTTTCATATCCAACTCTTGCCAATCTTAAAACAGCTTCTTGTTCTTTGCCTTTACTTGCAATTAACAACAAAGGATTTTTTGGATCAAGCAAAGCACCAACCCAGGGTCCGTATTGCCCATTAAGGCCAATATTTATTGAACCAGGGATAAAACCCAATTCAAATTCTTCTGGATTTCGGGTATCTAAAACCTGAACATTTTGGATTTTCATTGCCTTTTCAAAATCCTCAACTGTAAGTTCATTTGTATTTTTTTCCATTACCTCATCAATGCTTTGATAGCCTTTTTGGTTAATGGCAGCATCATGGAAAAAGTACTTTGGCGGTGCAGATAATCCTTCTGTTACTGCCTTAATAAACTCCTGTTTAGACATTTCCTGCAATGCGTAATTAAATTTCTTTTGGTGACCTATAGTGCTGAAAGTTTCTTTTCCTATATTTTTTCCACAAGCTGAACCTGCCCCATGAGCGGGATAAACAATTGTTTCATCGGCTAATGTTTTGATTTTATTGTTTAAAGAATCATACAGCATTCCGGCAAGATCATACTGTGTTAAATCGCTTTTTACAGCCAAATCTGGCCTGCCTACATCTCCTACAAAAAGGGTGTCTCCTGTAAATACAGCATATTCCTTATTGTCTTGATCTAAAAGTAAATAACTTGCTGATTCGGGAGTGTGGCCTGGAGTATGAAGTACTTTAATGGTGAGATCACCTAAAGTAAATTTTTCATTGTCTTTTGCAATATATGCATCGTAATCAGGCTTGGCCTTTGGACCGTAAACGATAGTTGAATTTGTTTTTCTTGCCAAATCAATATGGCCCGAAACAAAATCAGCATGAAAATGAGTTTCAAATACATATTTAATTTTTGCATTTCTTGCTTTTGCCAAGTCCATGTATGGTTCTGTTTCCCTTAAAGGGTCAATAATTGCAGCTTCTCCATTGGATTCAATATAATATGCTGCTTCTGCAAGACAAGTTGTGTAAAGTTGTTGGATGTACATAGTATTAATTTATTTTTTATGTTTTTTGTTAGGATTGACATTTTTTTAAACAATGTAAAATTTCTGAAAGGCAATTGTGCTTTAAATAGTACAGGCAATGTTTACCATCTCTAATTGAAACAACAACTCCTTTGTTTTTTAAAATCCCTAAATGATGTGATACTACAGCCTGCTCAAGTCCCAATTGCCCATAAATATCAGTAACTGATACTTTTTCTCCCATTTCAAGAAGGCTTAATATAGCCAATCGTGTAGGATGAGCAATAGATTTTAGCATTTCTGCTGCCATCTCAAATTCAGTGCTATTTATTTTATTAATTGTTTTCATTCATATATACTTATCTATATATTTATATACGAAGGTAAATAAATATTATTGAAAAAAAAGCAAATGTAAAAATCAATGGAATAAAATTTGGCTGCTCGGCTGATAGAAAACTTGCAAAGCCGCATGAAACGATAAAAACAATTTAACAATTTTTGTTACTTAAAAAACTACCACTTTTGTAATTTCCTGTTGTTGATTTTGATTAACAACAATTAGGGTATAAATTCCTTTTTGAAAACCCTTCATATTAATGTTTGCTTGCTTTGAATTAACAATATCAAATAATAGCAGCTCCTGCCCCATTAAATTATAAATAATGCATGTGTAATTACCATTTCTGGTTAATTGTATATTCAACAATTCAAGCGTAGGATTTGGATAAACTTGTAAAGAAAAATCAGGGCCAGGAATTTTCTTTTCTTGTTCATTGGCCATGTTTAAATTTGAATAAAAAGGCAAAATAATTTGTGAAGGCTTATCGGGAGAGAAATATACTTTTTGAGTGGCTTTACGCGGAAACATTTCTGTTCCATTAAAAACATAGGGTTTTCCATCCTTGGGCTCCCTTCTAAAAAATGCACCATTTTCAATTGGAAGATTTGGATTTGATTGATATCTAGGCCAGTTACTGCTGCTTATTAAAACCTTTAGTTTATGGTTAAAGCCAAAACAATAAGCAATAGGGAGCAAATTAAATTCGAGTTCATAAATTTCACCACTATTAATATTGGTATAAGGAAGAGTGATATTTTCATTTGCCTGGGCTAAGGATTTGGCATAATCCCTGGCCCTTGCATTTATGGCACCTTCAACAACAAAATATTCTCTTCCATCAGGGTACACATCAATAATACGTACAAAAAAGTCGGTATCAGTAGGGCCAAAACTTGATCCATGAGGAAGTGAACTAATGTATATTTTTGCTTTAGGTATTCCTACAATGGTAAGCGTGTCTTGAAAAAGCGTAGTTTCAAAGTGCAATACATCCGGTCTATCCATAGTATGGAGTGCTAATTCAGGATCATTGTAATTCATAGGCCCTGCATTTTCCCTATCTTTCTTTGGTGTTAATATATCCAGATTTCCTCCTCCAACAGTATAAACAGGAGAATCTGGATCATGAACATAGCTATTAGGTATTTCCTCAGCCTTGGGAATGTTCAAATCTAAACTTCCATCACCATGCAAATAAAGGGTATAATCGCTTACACCTTGAGTTAATGGAAAGTGATCAGAACTCACCCAATAATTCCCTACATAATTATTTTGAATAATTCCATCGTTTATTGGCCCTGGAATATAAAATCGCACATTTGGAATTTGTGCAAAATCCACAAAAGGAACAACAGGATCACTAAATAATTTACTTCCGGGAGGCTGAAAACTATCGATAGGAATATTAAATTCATAAAAAAAGGTATTGCCATCTATTTGTATTTCAATAGGAAAAGCCGCTAGTCCTTTTTGTCCTGTAATAAAATTTAAAAAGTCTGAATAACTCAGGTAATAATCCTTGGATGGAACACTAAAACTGTAATTACCGATATTCTGCCAAGTTTTGCTTTTTGGAATCAGAACCTTGGGTTCACCTATAAAATTAGTTGAATCATAATTGAGAAGGTACCTTAACCAACTTGCCACCTCCCCTTTAAATACCTCTGCAATGTTTTCAATACTAGCGATTTCCATTTTTCCTGCAATACTAAGATCAAACACACTTTTTGGGAAAACCTGGTCTGTAACAGTATCCCTTCCAATGGTGCCATGAGTCCACGGGCCAATAATGATTTTTTGATGAGATTGGGTTTTTAAACTGGTGTGATTCATAATGTTGTTGTAGGTATTTATTTGACCGTCAATAAAAATATCCCACCATCCTGTTAGATGATAGACAGGGAGTTCCATATTAGTATACCTATTAAACTGACCATCAAGGGCCGATTCTCCATTATTATCAACGGGAGCATAACTTGCATCCATATCACTGCGGTTTTGATAATTCGGGTATATGGCAGAATACCCATTTTCATCTGGAATTGTAGAAAACTGGTCAATAGCCAGGTTAATAATATCCTCCGAAGAAAGCATACCATAATCGAAATTTGAATGAATAGCATTTTGAATATCAGTATCGTCAGGATTAATATTACCCATAATTTTCATTTGATTCTCAATCCATCCTGCCATTAGTCCTCTTCTAAAAACACCATTGTGTTGCACTGTAGAATTAAAATATTCAGCCGTGGCAACAATAGGAATTAGGCCTTTCAGCCCATCAAGCGCTGTATTATTCTTTATGGATGATGCAGCTTGATATTGTGTATTCCCCAAGGCTGATCCGCCAAACATTGCTATACTTCCATTGTAAATTAGTTCTTCGGATTCATCTATTCCATCTTTATCTAAATCATACTTTTTCAACAAACTATCCATAATAAAGAGTATGGAATTTTTTCCATCTTCATGAAAAAGGCAATTATTTTGATCAGTAAGTGATGTTACATCTAAAATATGTGATTGATTCGGATGATAGCTATCCTTTTTCCATCCATCACTGTACATAGGAAAATAGACACCCTGGGATTGATACCTTCCTCTTAAATCTTGTAAAACATAAGCATATCCTAATATATTCATTGCCAATGCAATTAAATCATTAGATCCTTTATTGTAGGGTGTTCTGGTAAATACCAAGGGTAATCTGTATTTATTGAAATTAGCATGCCCGTTTAATGAGTCATAAACAAACAATTGCAATCCTTTTGGGATAATTTGTAAATTATAAGAAGATCCTAAAAAATTCAGGTCGATGGTTAAACTATCAGAGGTAATGGGAAGGTAAACATCTGTCATTAGCTGTACCCCATCCGGCATTGTAAATGGAACAGTTGTAAGTGTGGTAAATTCAGATATTAAATCCAATTTTCCATTGTTATTTGATTGTGTAAAACCAATTAAGCAGGAGCAGGAGAAAATTAAAGCGAAAAAACATTTCATATGTAGATAATTTGTTTTTTAAAGGTCATATGGTATAGCCAGGTTATCTTCATTAGTGTTTGTGCACTGTTCGGTGCATGGCTATTTCATATGTAGATAATTTGTTTTTTAACGGTCATCCCGATTTCGGGATAGCCATGTTATATTCATTAGCGTTTGTGAACGGTTCGTGCATGACTATTTCATAATCCTATTTTTCAATAATTAATGCTTAAGTCCTAAAGTTAATCAATTTTGATCATAAATATATTTACATTAAGGCTTTGATTATAAGTAGTTTTAAACATTTCTAACCAATTTCCTTTAGATTAGTTCGACTTAACAAATGCAAAAAATATATTTCCAAATGAAATTGAAGATTAGGTCCAGGAAAACATTTTCTTAATTTCCTTTCGCATTGTTTTTTTTACCAAATAACGTGGGCTGAAATCCAATATTTAATTTTCCCGGAAACAAAATAACTATTTAAGGTTTTATAGGTTAATAGAAATTGATCAGGGCAATTGGAAAAAATAGGCACGAGCTTTTTTTTATATTTTTTTTGCATACAATCCAATAATAACAACACTTTATAGTTATTAGCTACTGGAAACGCCTATTATTAAAGCATTACAAACAACTGTAACACGAGTATTACAATAAACAATGGCAGTACAACTGAATTCATTGTTGTTAAATTTTCTATTTGCTTGAATCCATAATTTAATTATTAATTTTTCTTGTAACTAAAAAGCTATGAAAACAAAAACTATTTACTCAGTTCTTACCATTATTGCGCTATTTATTCTTTCACAGGATACCTTCTCACAAGCTATCTCACCTTATTTTTTTGGTCAGAATTGCTGGATGCCAGATTCAATAGGCAGCAAGAAGTTTGGGGGTCAGCTTCACAATAAATGGCAGGAAATCAAGCAAAGTAATGCACAATTAATTCGTTTTGGGGGAATTGGCCCTGATGATAATAAACCTACAAATTATCAATATATTAAAATGATTGATTCGATAAGAATGAATGGAATGGAACCAATAATACAGGTTCCCTATTTTAATGGAAAATACACTGCATCCCAGGCAGCAGCAATAGTAGAGTATATAAATATTACTAAGGGAAAAAAAATTAAATTCTGGATTATTGGAAATGAACCGGATCATGTCTATAAATTTACAAGTTCTTCTCAAGTAGCACCATATATAAGATCTTTTTCCTCTGCGATGAAAGCAAAAGATCCCTCAATAAAAATTATCGGTCCTGAAACAGCATGGTATAATACAAATATTATCAATGGATTAACTTCACCAGGAGGTCCTGATGATATAACAGGAAAAGATGCTGCTGGAAGGTATTATATAGATGTTATTTCATTTCATACTTATCCTTTTAATGGCACCCAGACACGTGATGAAGTTATTTCCAACCTTACTGTTCCAGGAAATTTTCAGGATCGTCTCTCGTCTCTTAACTCCAGAATAATAAATTGTAATACTGCGCATGGAAGAACTGGTGATAATGCATTAATAACAGCAGTTACAGAGGCTAATATAAATTTCAAAAACAGCGATACAGACAATTTAAATGGAGTTGGTGCCAATAGTTTTATCGGGGGCCAGTTTTGGGTTGAAATGATGGGGATTGGATTAAAGAAAAATCTTGGTTTTTTTAATTTCTGGAGTGTTGTTGAAGGAAATACACAAGCCTTAAATATTGGTTATTTAGATAGAAACAACGGTAACAAAAAGCCTAGCTACCATCATTTTAAATTAATGGCAGGAAACTTCAAAGGAAATTATTGTAATGCCACAGACAATAAGGGCAATATAAAGGTTTTTGGAAGTAAAGATACAACTCAAATAGCTGTAATTATATTAAATCAAAGCCAGAGCAGCAATTATGATTTTAAACTTCGTTTAAATACAGCTGATGTTTCCGGTAACAACAATTTAAAAATCAATGTTAATGCTGATTTAGATATTGAATACGATGATATAATCGAAAACCAATCTACAATTTTATTGGTGTTTGATAAAGCCGGAAACATTAAAAAAAAGTGTGAGTACAAACTAAATGGACATGCAAATGCTAACCTTCCTCCCGCTTGCACTAATTATTCCGACCCGGTTACTCAATTAAAGACAATTGAAAAAAATGAAGATCCCGAAAAAATCAATGGTGAAAAATTAATGGATTTTAAGGTTTATCCAAACCCTGCTAATAACAATTTTACTATTAATTTTAATGATGGTGAAAACTCCAAAAATTCTGTAGTGTTAAAGATGATTGATCAGGTAGGCAGAGTTGTACTTAATGAAAAATTTACTTTAATTGATGGGCATTTAAATAAACAAATAGAAATAAATGATTATTCAATTGCCACTGGGGTTTATTCAATCCAAATTGAATCAGATAAAAATGTTTACAGTACTAGAATAATCCTGACAGAATAATAATTACATTAACTTGAGTTCAATTATTAAATAGCAAACCTGTAACTGATACTGATTCCTCATTAGCTGCGCTTCATTTCCAGAATGACAGTTATTAGCCTTAAAAGAGGTTAAGGGTTAAATGGCTGTTTTACCGCCATTTAACCCTTAACCCCTCATAGAATAAAATTCCTGTCATTCCGACCAAAGGGAGGAATATCTACAATGCACAAAAAAAATCAAAACAGGACCAGGATAAATCCCCGTCATTCCAAACAGCGTGATAACAAATTGCACGAAAAATAATTATAATCGAATTTAGTTAAGTGAGAAAACTCTGACAAATTGCACGAAACATAATTATATTCGAACTCAGGTTATTACTATATAAAATCCAAACAGGACCAGGATATATCCCCGTCATTCTAGACAGCGTGAGGAATCTCTGACAAATTGCACGAAATATTATTATAATCGAACTTAGTTATTACTATACAAAATCAAACAGGATCAGAATATTGGCTTGTTTGTTTATATTAAACTGCATGAAATTTTTAAACGAAAAGTAACGAATCCTATTTTTTTCTTACTTTTTATGAAATTCATTACCATTTTTTATTGTTAATAGGAATAGAAAGTTAATTTGATGAATAACACAATTAGGAGTTTTATTATTAATTAATACACTTTGATGCTTTAATAAGGAAAATTTGCTTTGTTAATTCTATTGAAGCTTTAATAAAAAATAATTTTTTTTGAAATAAATGATTTTTTATCACATATTTTAATAAAATACATTCCAGGTGAAAAATTATCTCGGTCAATACGTATTTCGTATTCGGCTAGTGAATTCATTCTTTTAATCTCATTGCCCATATAATCATACATTGAAAAAGATAAATCACTAAGATCGCCATGAGTTAATATGATTTTTATTTTAATAAAGTCAAAGGATGGATTAGGTCCAATTTCCACTTGGAATGAATTTAACAATTCATTTTGTAAAATTCCTGTTGAACATTCTGGATTGTATTGTTTACCTGGTGAGCCGCCAAAACAGCCTGCAAACCAGTTGGAGGGAAGGTCAAGGCTGACTAATGGATCTTTTAACTCCAATGTTTTCCCCATGCCGTCAGCTTCCATGGGCCAGGGGCTTGCATCACTATAATTCACCGATAATACCATCTTGTAATTATAGTCTAACAAACTAATTTTTTCACCGCTATTGGAGAGGTTAAAGGGAATCTGACTTGTATATTTTGCTACAAAGGGATATTGGCTAACAAATTTTTGGGTATCGCAACTAAAAACAGCATATCCATTAGGGGGTATTATTGTTCCAAAAGGAATTTGATATAAATTAGACCTATTTCCATTATCGATATACCAACCTGTAAGGTTTACTGAAACATTTCCATAATTGTGTAATTCTAACCAGTCTCCTGCATCGCTCTCTATGGAAGAATTGTAATTAATTTCACTGAAAGTAACTTTAACATCTTTTGAAGAGCCTGTAAAATATGCTATAAATTTATCATCAGAACTTATATTTAATAAAATGGATTCCTGATATAAATCTGAAATAATTGAATTACTTCCCCAATATTCAAAAGTAAAACCTGGGTTTGCAATTGCAGTGATTGTAACTGGAACGCCATTAAAATAAACTCCTGTCCAGGGTAGGCTATCTGGTATCACAGTATTAATATTTATCCTTCCTGCTTCTAAAGGAGAGCAAATTAAAGTAACATTTACCTGATTTTTAAGTGCAAACTCATTTTGAATGTGTTGTCTTGCAATGGGTAACCTTTGTTTATTGAATTCCAACATTTCATCTATTTCATATAGCCATTTAGTATAAGTGCCATCCCATTTTTCAAAATGACGATGCATAAAAGGATCTAATTCATCCCGCATTTCAAATGCAATCTTTTCCATATTAACTGGTTGAAATGTTGTATTCATAATATCTGCATATCGGTTTACAAAATAATTCATGAATACTGTGTTTTTTAGTAATGCCCTTAACATGTCAGAATGAACATTAGGGCCAATAGGATTATGAACCATGGCCAGGTTGTTAACTCCAACCTCACGCCTTTTTCCACCTAATCCTTTATCCAGATCAAAATGAGCATACCGCCATTTACCTGAGTTTTGCGAACGCCACAATCTTATATTGTTACAAGGGCTAGTGTTATCAATCCAATCGTCATTTCCATAGTAAATTTGACTTGCCATGTAATCAACAAAGTTCTTAACATCAAGAGCTTGGGAAACATTTTCAATAAAATCAGCACTTTTATGGTCTGCGCTCTTAATTTTTGTAGCCATTTTTAAAAAATCCTCGTTACTACCAGCCTGGGCCCAAATTTTAGTACCTCTGTGTTTTAAAACATCCACAAGGTCAGCATCAACTTTATGATTACTTTCTAAATAATGTTCATCCTGTCGCTCCCTCATATCATAAACCCCCCAATATTCTCCATTCAAAAAAACTATTACTGGTTCGTATTCGATTATATCAACATTGGTATTTTTAAGGATTCTATGCATAAATGCATCTCGAATACGAGAGGCATCATATTCCTGGCCGCCATTACGTAAATTGATACTTTTAAAGGTCTTAATAAAACTTTTTTCTCTAAAGAGTGGATATTCAATTGGGCCTTGTCCTAATTTTTTCTTGGTAACAATTCTGAAACTTCGTTGTGCAAAAGCCCTTGAACGTCCGCCATGTATTTGTAACTCTGCTTGCAACTCGAATTGTTTAATGTTTTTATTATCGAAATATTCCACATGGCATAATTTATCCCACGATTTCCAAAAATTTGCACCATAATATGGAAATTTAGGTGATGCATCTGGTCCCATTACATACATCCCGATTTTATTATCCCAAAGGTCTTCGGGGTTTATTGAAATTGAGAATATGGGCAAGTTAAGTTCATTCTCATTTATAAAATAAGTGCTTTTTACCGTTTTACTGGGAAGCTTATTTACACTGCTGTAACATTTAGCCGAAATAATTTTTGTTGAATTTATAAGTAATTCTGACGAATATAAGCTTGATGTACTGGTTGGAAATCCACCATCAAGGGTATACCTAATGATGGCTGTTGGTGAAGGGGTAAAAAGTTCAACAACCTGGTTAAATGAATAAAACCCGGAATTTAACGAAATTATGGGATCCGGTTCATATCCTTCATAACATTGGGAATTATTATTTGATAGGTTTGGAGATGGGTTATTAAAAAGGCACCATACATCACTTCCATCCGGATTTCTACCGAAAGAATTGTTATTTTGCAACATTCCTAAATAATAGTTATCTACAATATTGCCATCATCGCTAAGTATTATATTCTCCCCATTTGAGGAAAGCTTAAAATTAGTATGGAGAAAATTCTCATCCAAAATATCTTTACCGGATGCGAATATTATTTTATATGAATTTGCATCTATAGAAATATCAGGAAAAAACCATTTGTCTGGTTTGCCTGGATCATCACTAAGTGAATAATTTAACAGACTCACGGGAAAAGGGTTATTATTGTAGATTTCTATCCAATCATTAAATTCATTTGTTTCATCTCCAATAATGGAACCATTGGCATTGGAAACTTCATTTATCACTATTTGAGCTTTTAAATAATTTGATAAACAAAACATCAGGAAAAACACAAAAAATAAAAACGGTTTTTTCATTTAAATAAATTAAAAAGTCAGAAGAAAAAAATGTTTTTCATTTCTAAAAAAAAATGAATTATTTATTAAATTATAATAAAAATGTTGCCATTTCAATACATGCACTTATTTCTTTAGGAATCAACCAAGAATAATTTATCGTTCTATTATTTTTAATACATTGAATTAATTTTGATGTATTATTTTCCACAAAGTGTGCATTAATCGGATTGGCTATATACTACTAATAATAGTGTCAAAAAGCTTAGTGCTTATTTTATTATTGGAAAATAATTTTTTCTGTAATAAAATGAGTAGAATTTCCAGTTTTCACAATATAAATTCCAGGGACAAAATCTTTCCGGTCAAGCACTAATTCATTATTTTCCAAGGATTTTATTTTTTTAACTTCTTTTCCGGTAAAGTCATACATTGAAAAAGATAAATCACTTAGAATTTCTTTATCCAAAATAATCTTAATTACAATTAGGTCATCGGAAGGATTTGGTCCAATTTCCAAATGAAAATGGTTGTTTATGACTTTTTCAAGGATTCCTGTCAGGCATTCTGCATTATAGCCAACTCCAGGTGATCCTCCAAAGCATCCTGCAAACCAATTTGAACCAACATCCAGACTTTCCATTGGATCTTTTAATTCCAATGTTCGCCCTTTACCATCACATTCATTTGGCCATGGGCTAGCATCACTATAGGTTACCGATACAACGGGTTTGTAATCATAGTCCAACAAACTAATTGTTTCACTACTATTGGAAAGATTAAATGGAAGTTGACTTGTAAAAATTGTAACAAAGGGATGTTGGCTTACAAATTTTTGAGTATCACAACTAAAAACAGCATATCCATTAGGGGGTATTATTGTTCCGAAAGGAATTTGATATAAATTAGCCATATTCCCGTTATTAATATACCATCCTGTTAGGTTTACAGGTAATTCTCCATAATTATGCAATTCCAACCAGTCACCAGCATCATTCTCAAATGCTGAATGGTAATTTATTTCACTGAAAGTAATTTTAGGCTCAATGGCAGAACCCTTAAAATAGGCTGTAAAAATATCGTCAGAACTGATATTTAATGTAATTTTTTCATTTGGATCCACACTTGAAATATTTTTGTTTACTCCCCAATAATCAAAAGTAAAACCAGGATTTGGAATAGCAGTAATAGTTACTGGAACACCATCATAATAAACCCCATTCCAGGGAATAGATTTAGGTATAATTGAATTGATCTTTATCCTTCCTGCATTATAAGGTGAAACAACTAAATTTAACTCCACCTGCTTCACCAGGTTAAACTCCGTTTGAATATGGTTTCGAACGTGATCTCCTCTGGCACTAAACCAATTTAGCATATTGTCAACTGAATTATTCCATGCATTGTAACTCCCTCCCCACCTCTCCTGATGTCTTTGCATGGATGAGCTAATCGAATCGCGCATGGGGTAAGCAACTTTTATTAAACTATCATATTGGAAAACAGTATTCATAAGATCTGCAAACCTATTTACAAAATAGTACTTAAATTCCTGGTTATTTAACATTGAACTAAACATTTCAGAATGAATATTGTAATTAGGCGGATTTATTATTCCTGAAAGATTATTCGAGCTAGCCGAGATTCCAAATATTCCACTTGTCATATCCAAATCCCAAAAAACATATCTCCATTTTCCACCTGGTAATTGGGAATGCCAAAGCTTTATATTGTTGCTACCCCCACTTGGCTTTATCCAATCATTGTTATGATAATAAATTTCCGCAATGAAATAATCAACATAGTTTTCAATGTCAATCATTTTCCCAACATTGTTATAAAAAGTAGAACTCTTTGCCTCGGTAGTTTTTATATAGTTGTGCATGCTGTAAAATGATGTATCCGATCCTGAAAGAACCCTAATACTTCCTTTATGGGTTAATAAATCAACCTTTTCTGCTGGAACCCCATAATTGCTTTCAATGTATTTTTCATCCTGCTTTTCCCTTATTTCATATTCTCCCCAATATTCGCCATTTAAAAAAACAATGGCAGGCTCATATCCCATTGTACCTACATTTTCGTTTTTCATTACCTTTTGTAAAAATGCATCTCTAAATCGGGTATAATTATAATCTGTGCCTCCATTTCGTAAATTAAAAGATTCAAACCAAGTTACCTTCGGTTTTTCAGGTATCAAAGGGAAATTAAGCACAGAGGTTCCATATTTTTTTCGACATTTTATTCTAAAACTCTTTTGTGGTTTAGCCCTTGAGAAACCTCCATGTATTTTAATCCCCGCATCCAGTTCAAACTGTTTAACTTTTTGTTTATCAAAATACTCTACATGACATAACTTTTCCCAATCCTGTTTAAAATTCATATAAATTCCAGTACTGTTGTCAAACAAATCCTTGGGATTCATTGTTATAGAAAATACGGGAAGATCAAAGCTGTTCTCATCAATGAAATAAGTTCGTTTTATAACTTTGCTCGGAAGCCTGTTACCACTGCTATAACAAACAGAGGAAATTATACTGGTCTTATTTGCATTAATTGGATTGGCATAAGTACTCGATGAATTAGAGGGAAAACTACCATCTACACTATACTTTACTATCCCCGAAGGCGAGGGAGTATACAATTCAATTGTTTGACTACTGGGATAAAAACCAGCATTCAAAGAAAATGCAGGTTCAGGCTCATACCCCTCATAACAAGCAGAATTGGTATTGGTAGCACCAGGAGAGGGAGTATTAAACAAACATAAATTTGTTCCTCCATCAGGACTTCTCCCCGAAGAATGATTGTATTGTAAATGACCTATTTCAAAATTATCAACAATGTTTCCATCATCATCACTAAATATAATTTTTTCTCCAGTTGATTTGAGCTTAAAATTAGTGTGAAGGTATTTTCCATTTTTTATATCCTTTCCCGAAGCAAAAATAATTTTATACGAAAGTGGTTCTATTATAAAATCAGGGAAAGTCCATTTATCAAACTTGTTTATATTATCTGAAAGTGTATAGTTTAATAAATTAACAGGAAGGGAAGATGAATTATAAATTTCAATCCAATCATTGTTCTCCCCGCTTTCATCCATTAAAATGGAACCATTTGCATTGGAAATTTCATTTATTATTACTTGACTATACAAAGTTTTTTGGATGACAAGAACTAAAACAAAAGTCAACAAAAAGAAATATTTTTTCATAAAAACTGAATCATTAGAATTTGAAAAACAACTTAAATTGCTTTCTAATTTCATATAATAATATTGCCACAAAAATCCTTCTGTATTTTTGAGATTTGGAATTCCAAAAAGCCCACCATAAAATGTCACTGAAATTATTTAGAAAGCAAATTAATATGCAAACTGAGGAATTTATTCACTCTATAGAAATTTGATTATTTAGCTTTGGGAACTGTTCTGTTTTCATCATTTATTGTATGCAATAGTTGCATTAAATTGAAAAGAAACAAAGAGTTTAGACTGAAGGGTTAATAAGCTTCAAATAAATACACTAAAAGTATTTTTAATAAAGTAAGGAAGAAAAAGGATGAAAACTAAGACTGAACTAGGGTTATAGTATTTATTGAATTTTCTCCAATTTAATCTCCCTTTTACATATATATAATTTTTTTCGCTATAAAACCCTTGCCATTACTCACTTTTATAAAATAAATTCCATCAAGAAGACCTTCTCGAGGTACAATCAACTTGGTGGTAGGAGTAAATTTAATTTGTTTTATTTTAACTCCAAACATATCATACAACTCAAATAGGAATTCATTCGTTTCGCTTGTATCCATTTCAACTGTTATTGAACCACTTGCAGGATTTGGGGAAATTGTAAGTGCTGACAATTCTTGCTCCACCTCGTCAACAATTGTAAGGCATTGAGCATTATAAGCTATTCCTGGAGAACCACCAATACATCCCGCAAACCAATTGGATGATAAATCCAGATTAATTAGTGGATCCTTCAACTCTAATGTTCTTCCCATTCCATCAGCTTCCTTAGGCCAAGGAGGTGAATCGAGATACGTAACTGAGATTACTGGTTTATAATCGTAATTTAATAAGCTTATCTGTTCGCTGCTGTTGGCTAAATTAAAAGGAAGCTGTTCTTTAACAACTGCCACGAAAGGATGTTGGCTAACAAATTTTTGAGTATCACAACTAAAAACAATATGGCCATTAACAGGCACAATTGTTCCAAAGGGAATTTGATATAAATTTGAATTATTTCCATTTTTTAAATACCAACCAGTAATGTTTAGGGCAATGTCTCCATAATTGTTTACTTCCAGCCAATCTCCTGCATCATTTGCTGAAGATGAATGGTAATTTATTTCACTGAAAGTAATTTTAGGCTCAGCAGCTAAACCTGTAAAATAAGCAGTAAATGTATCATCCGCACCTATATTTACAGTAAAGGCTTCATTAAAAACAGGATTGGAAACACTTTGGTTAATTCCCCATTTTTCAAAAGTAAAACCGGGGTTTGGAATAGCTGTTATTGTTACAGGCACTCCATTGTAATAAACGCCCTTCCAGGGAAGGCTGTCAGGAATAATCGTACTTATCTTGATTCTCCCCGAATTTGGAGGAGAAGTAGTTAAAGTAATATTTACCTGTCCTTTTAAACTAAATTCATCATTTAAATGTTTTCTTGCATAGGGCATTCTTCTTTTATGCCAATTCACCATTTTATCTACTGAATAGTGCCACCACGCATAATCCTTCCCCCATTTATCCTGGTGTCTTTCCATAGAGGAAGCTATGGAATCTCGCATATCGTATGCAACTTTTTTTATATTTTCTAATTGAAAAGCAGTATTCATTAAATCAGCATATCTGTTAACAAAATAGTTTCTAAATTCAGTATTTTGACTTAAATACCTAAAGATATCTGAATGAACATTAGGCTCCATGGGATTTCTAACCATTGCCAAATTATTTACCCTATCAGTTGGTTTATCATATAACCCCGATCCCATATCTAAATCCCAAAACATATATTTCCATTTAGAATCCGGCTTTTTTTCCCTGTATAATCTAATATTATTGGCTGGGGCAGTATTGTCAATCCAATCACGGTTTGAATAGTATATTCCTGCAATAAAATAATCTGTAAAGTTTTCCAAATCCAGTGTTTGATTGGCTAATTTATAAAAATCCGATTTTTGATGACTGATGGATGAAATGTAATCATGCATAACATAAAATTCATCAACAGAACCTGCTTGAGCCCTAACAAAATCTCCTTTATGATACAGCAGATCTACCTGGTCCTCGGGAATTCCGTAATTCTTTAATAGATGTTGTGTGTTTTGTTGTTCTCTAATTTCATATTGTCCCCAATATTCTCCATTTAAAAATACTATGGCTGGTTCATATCCCATTCTATCTACAGGTGAGTCCTTTAAAACTCTTTGCATAAAAGCATCCCTAATTCTACAATAACTATAATCTCCACCACCATTGCGTAAATTAAACCTTTTGTAGGATTTTATATGAGGTTTCTCAGGAATTAAGGGATATTCAAGCCATGATGTTCCATATTCTTTTCGAGTAAGGATCCTGAAACTCTTTTGAGCTTGTATTTTTGAATAATTCCCCTGAATTTTTATTCCCGCTGATAATTCAAATTGCTTGACTTTTTGTTTATCAAAATATTCTATATAACATTGTTTTTCCCAATCCTGTTCGTAGTTGGTATAAATCCCTATATTATCATCAAATAAATCATCTGGAGCCATAGTAATTGAAAATACTGGCAAATCAAAACTACTATCATTAATAAAGTAAGTTCGTTTTACTACGCTACTCGGGAGCCTGTTGCCACTGCTATAACAAATAGCGGATACAACTGTAGTCTTATCTGCACTTATAGGCAATGAATAGGTAGTCGAGGAATTAGAAGGAACATTTCCATCTAATCTATATTTAATTATTCCAGTCTGAGAAGGTGTATATAACTCTACTGTTTGACTAGATGGGTAAAACCCTGCATTTATTGAAAATACTGGAGCTGGCTCATAACCATCATAACAAGAAGAATTGTTATTGCTAGCAGCCGGAGTAGGAGTATTAAACAAACAAATTTGTGTTGCTCCATCTGGTTTTCTTCCAAAAGAATGATTGTATTGCAGCTGCCCTATTTCAAAAAAATCAATAATATTTCCATCATCATCACTTAAAATTATTTTTTCTCCTGTTGATTTAAGTTTAAAATTGGTATGGAGATATTGTCCGGATTTGATGTCCATTCCAGATGCAAAAACAACTAGATAAGAAAGTGGTTGTATAGTAATTTCAGGGAAAGTCCATTTATCAAGTTTCTTTGTATTATCGGTAACTGAATGGCCTCGTAAATTATATGGCTGGGTTGAGGAATTATATAATTCAATCCAATCATAACTTTCATCGCTTTTGTCAATTAAAATGCAACCATTTGCATTGGAAATTTCATTTATTACTATTTGGCTGTACGAAGAATTCGTTAAAAATAAATTTAAAAATAAAGCGAAGAAAAGGAGTTTTTTCATTAAATATGTTTTTTTACTGTTTTTAATCCAAAATTTATTGTTTTCAAATCTCTTTATAGATCAAGAAACGATCTACACATACTGTCTTTTCCTCTACCATTATATTAAGAAGTAATTTGGAGCTAAATATGACTTAGGATAACATTGTTTTGATTTTCCTGACTTAAACTTTCATTATTGATAGATAATTTTTTTTGTTGTGAATCCTTTACTATTACCTACTTTAATAATATATATTCCAGCTGCAAGTCCATCTCGATCTACAATTATTCTTTTATTATTAGAAAATAGTACTTGTTTGATTTTTACTCCAAATAAATCATACATTTCAAAATGTAAGTCTTGGCTATCATTTGATAGAAATTCAACGGTAATGGAACCCGTTGCCGGATTAGGAGCAATTTTTAAAGGTGTGGATTGAGCCACTTCATCAACAGCTGTAATACAGGCCGAATTGTATGCTATTCCCGGAGACCCTCCAATACAACCTGCAAACCAATTGGAGGCCAAATTAAGATCGGATGAGGGTTCTTTTAACTCCAATGTTCTGCCTAACCCATTCGCTTCTCTGGGCCAAGGAAAGTCATAACTATACGAAACTGATAAACATATACTGTGATCGTATTTAGACAGTGTGATTAAATCACCGCTGCTTTTAAAATCAAAAGGTAGCTGACCAATAAAATTTTTTACGTAAGGGAAATTCGCTACAAATTTTTTAGTATCACAACTAAAAACAATGTAACCATTTGAAGGTATCATAGTTCCAAATGGAATTTCAAATTTTCTGGAACTGTTTTTATCCTTTATGTACCAACCCGACAGATTTACTGAAACAGTACCAAAATTATGTAATTCTATCCAATCCCCAGCGTCAGTGTTTGGATTGGAGTTGTAATTTACTTCACTCCATGTTAGTTTTGGTTCAACCGCTGAACCTGTAAAATGAGCTATAAATGTATCATCTGTACTTATATTTAGTGTTATTGACTCATTAATATCGGGATTTGCAATATTTCCATTGATGCCCCAATTCTCAAAAGTAAAACCAGGATTGGGAATTGCTGTTAGGGTTACTGGTACACCATTATAATAAACACCTTTCCAGGGAAGACTATCTGGAATAATAGTACTTATCCTTATTCTTCCTGCATTAGGAGGGAAAGTTTCTAAGCTTACCATTACTTGTGAAGGAAGGTTAAACTGACTTTGAACAAAGCCCCTTTGAAGATCGAGTCTTTTAAAATGCCAGTTTACCATTTGATCAACATCCTTTAACCATTTTTCGTAATTTCCTGGCCATTTCACTTTATGCCGGGGCATTGATGTTCGAATTGAATCACGCATTGCATAAGCAGTTTCTTTTATATTTTTATATTGAAAAACTGTATTCATTAGATCTGCATACCTATTTATAAAATAAATGTTGAATTGACTGTTTTTAAGTAATTTGCCTAAAATATCGGAATGTTGGTTTGGGTCGTTTGGGCTTATAACAGCAGGTAAATTGTTAATAGTTGGAGCATAACCATATAGTCCTGATGCTTGATCAATATCCCAAAAAACATAGCGCCATTTTCCATCTGGATTTGTTTGTCTCCATAGTTTGATATTATTACTAACAGTAGTATGGTCAATCCAATCATTATTAGAATAATAGGTTTGGGCAATAAAATAATCTGCGAAATTTTCAAGATCAAGCATTTGTTCCACTTTAGGATAGAATGTTGAACTTTGAGGATCTGAAGTATTTATGAAATTGTGCATTGAATTGAATCCATCCAATGTTCCTGAAAGCGCTCTTAAATAACCTTTATGAGTAAGTAAGTCCAAATGATCCTCAGGTACTCCAAAATTATTTTCTATATATTTTGCATCCTGCTGTTCTCTTATCTCATATTCTCCCCAATACTCCCCATTCAAAAAAACCAAAGCTGGTTCGTAACCCATTATGTCAACATGGCAATCTTTCATAATTCTTTGCATAAATGCATCTCTAAAACGAGTGTAACTATAATCCTGACCTCCATTGCGCAGGTTAAAAGACTTAAAAACACCTATCACAGACTTTTCAGGTATCAAGGGGTAATTTAGTACTGTTGTTCCATATTCAGACTTACATTTAATCCTAAGACTTTTTTGGCCTTCTCCCCTTGAGTAACCACCATGAATAGATACTCCTGCATTCATTTCAAATTGTTTAACTTTTTGTTTATCAAAATATTCAACATGACATAATTTTTCCCAATCTTTCCAAAAATTTGCACCTTTATAAGGATATGTTGTTGATGCACCTGGTCCCATTGCATATATTCCTGTGTTATAATCCCATAAGTCAGAGGGATCTAAAGTGATGGAAAATATAGGAAGATCACAATTTGTTTCATTAATAAAATACGATCTTTTTATTGTATTACTTGGCAAGCGATTACTACTACTGTAACATTTTGCCGAAACAATTTTTGTTGAATTTATAACTAGGGCCGAAGAATAAATACTTGCTGATCCCGATGGAAATCCTCCATCTAATTCATATCGAATAATTCCTGTGGATGATGGAGTATAGAGTTCAACTATTTGAGAGGCTGAATAAAATCCTGAGTTTAATGAAATAACAGGATCGGGTTCATAACCATCATAACAGGGTGAATTATTGTTGGTTTTCCCTGGACTTGGAATATCAAAAAGACACCATTTTTCTCCTCCATCTGGCTTTCTTCCAACCCCATGGTTGTTTTGAAGTTCTCCTAAACTATAATAATCTATAATATTTTCATTTGCATCACTTAGTATTATTTCTTCCCCGGTTTTTGATAATTTAAAGTTTGAGTGAAGATAATTATTGACTAGTGTATCCTCTCCTGATGCATAAACAATTCTAAAGGAGTAGGGTTCTAAAACAATGTTAGGAAAAAGCCATTTTTTAGGTTTTTTTGGATTGTCAGAAAGTGAATAATTTAATAAATTTACGCTTTGAGAGCCAGAATTAAATATTTCAATCCAATCGTGTGTTTCTTGCTTTTCATCCAAAAGAAGTGAACCATTGGAATTTGAAATTTCATTTATCACAACCTGGCTATAAACCACATTTGTGATAATAAATAAAAACAAAAAAGCTATTGTACAAAACGTTTTTTTCATCTCTTTTTTAAATTTTTTAATACTCTTTATTTCCTTTTTTCATAAATCTTGTTATTATTTCTTATAAAATATATTGCCATTTCTTTAAACTCATTCATTTTCATTGTTCCCTCTTTGCAAATACTTTGATTTTAACCCTCTAACAAATGAATCAACTCCTCTTTAATATCTTTCTTAAATTCTAATGAAGCATTTATTCTACATTTTGAGAAATTACCATTATAAATGATTTTAGTGCTATGTTTAATTCAAATCAAAGGATTAATGAACAAAGTAAACTTCTTTGTTTTTGTCCCATAAATCAAAATATTTACCTTCGCTACCATCATACATTTCATTTGAATTTTTTATTTTTAGTTTTTACATTTGTTTTAGCAGGTATATCCACATTTATTAAAATTTTATTGTAACTTGAATTAAATTATAAACAACTAACATTTTATTATGAATTCATTAGAGGAATCAGTTCTTGAAAAGGTAAATATTTGGATAAATGGAAATTATGACGAAAGTGTAAAAAAGGAACTTCATAATTTATTAAATCAAAAAGCATTTACAACCTTAACCGATGCTTTTTACAAAGATCTTGAATTTGGAACCGGTGGTTTAAGAGGTATTATTGGAACTGGAACTAATCGCATAAATCAATATACCTTAGGAATGGCAACCCAGGGCTTGAGCAATTACCTTAAAAAGATTTATCCTAATGAACAGATTAAAGTTGTAATTGCACACGATAACCGAAACAATGCAGAATATTTTGCTCGAATTACAGCAGAAGTATTTTCTGCCAATGATATTTTTGTTTACTTTTTTGATGCCTTAAGGCCTACTCCTGAATTATCTTTTGCTATAAGGGAATTAGGATGCCATAGTGGAATTATGCTTACTGCTTCACATAATCCTAAAGAATACAGCGGATATAAAGCCTATTGGAAGGATGGCGGCCAACTTATTTATCCCCATGATAATAGGGTAATTGAGGAAGTAACACGAATTAAAAGCGTGGATGAAGTTAAATTCACAGGAAAGGATTCTCTTATACAAACAATTGGAAAAGAAATGGACATGCTTTACATTAAGGCAATTAAAGCATTGTCAATATCACAGGAGGCCATCAAAAGGCAAGAAAATCTAAAAATAGTTTTTTCTCCAATTCACGGCACTGGCGTCAAACTTGTTCCCGATGCACTAAAGGCATTTGGATTTAAGAATGTAATTCTTGTGGAAGAACAATGTGTTGTTGATGGAAACTTCCCTACTGTTATATATCCAAACCCGGAAGAAAAGGAAGCACTTACTATGGCCCTTAATAAAGCAAAAGAAACTGATGCTGACCTTGTAATGGCTACAGATCCGGATGCTGATCGGGTTGGTATTGCCATTAAAAACAATAAAAATGAATTTATTTTATTGAATGGAAATCAAACAGGTTGCTTATTGGTGCAATACATGCTTAATGTCTGGGAAAAAAATGGTAAGCTTAAAGGCAATGAATATATTGTGAAAACTATTGTTACTTCCTATTTGATGGATAAAATTGCCGAGTCAAAAAAAGTAGAATGTTACAATGTACTTACAGGATTTAAATTCATTGGTGAATTGATTAGCGAACTTGAAAATATAAAAACATTTATTGTCGGTGGTGAAGAAAGTTATGGTTATCTTATTGGGGAGCACGCTCGTGACAAAGATGCAGTAATTGCCTGTGCAATGATTGCAGAAATGGCAGCTTATTACAAGGATAATTCAAGCAGTTTATTTGAAGCCCTTCTTGATATGTACAAGGAGTATGGATTTTACCAGGAAAAATTAATTTCAGTAACACTCAAAGGACAAAGTGGGGCTATGGAAATTCAGAAAATGATGGACAGATTTAGAAATAATCCTCCTCTTACTCTAGGGAATTCAAAAGTTGTGGTAATTAAGGATTACGAAAAAAGCTTAGAAACTCAGGTTATTACCAACCAGAAAAAGAGCATTGATTTACCAAAATCAAATGTATTGCAATTAATTACTGAAGATGGAAGCATTGTTTCTGCGCGCCCCTCTGGGACTGAACCAAAAATTAAATTTTATTGTAGCGTAAATACTCCTTTCCCTGACAAAGGGCTTTATACACAAATTTCTGAACAATTAAATAAAAAAATAGACACAATAATTGGGGATTTGAAAATTTGAAATTTCATGGATTACAAAAAAAAAATAACATTAACTTAGGCAAGGTAATTTGAGTTAATATTCAATTTTTTCTGTATTGTTTCTCCAATCAATAAAAGCTTGAATCGCTTCCTCTGCAAGCAATTGTTTGAATTTTAATTTACGGGAATCCATAGGAATGGCCAGTTCATTGTAAATAAAATCATCATCAAAAAGTATTTCAGCTGCATCTTGTTTTGTATTTCCATAATACACTGCCTTAGGTCTTGCCCAATAAATAGCGCCCAGGCACATCGGACAAGGTTCACAACTTGTGTATATATCACAATCCTCCAATTGAAAACTTTCCAGATTTTTACAAGCCTCCCTTATTGCTACCATTTCTGCATGAGCAGTAGGATCATTTGTTGAGGAAACAAGATTTCTCCCCCTGGCAATTATTTTACCATCCTTTACTATTACCGCTCCAAAGGGTCCGCCCTCACCTGATTTTACATTATCAAGAGATAGCTTAATAGCTTCGCGCATAAATTTTTCTTCCGACATAACGTATAAAATTTCATTTGAAAAAGTAATTAATTCATTCTGCTTACCTTCAATAAGTTTAAGAAAAAGCAATAAGTATTATGGCCATAAGGCAAACAACCACCCCGGTTTTATTTAAATTTGATAAATATTCCTTAAAAAAAACAAAGGAAGTAATTGTTGATAATGAAACTATTCCAATATTATTAATTGTGAAAACAACTGAGCTCTCAAGGTTTCCAATTTTTAATGATTCCAGAAAAAAATACAAGGATGTATAATTAAAAAAACCAAGTATTAATCCCCATAATAAATTTTTAATTGAAAAGATTTTGGGAGAAAGAATGATTTTTCCAATAAGGATAAGCCCTCCTGCAATTCCAGCAACGGAAAATACGGTAGGAATAAAATCCAGGGATGCTCCTGTATCCCTTAAATAAAATTTTTCAGTATAATTAATATAAGTGTCAAGTAGCCCACTGCCTATAAAAAGGGCAATAGGCATGTATAAATACTTTTTATCAACACCCTCATTTTTTTCATTTAAATAATTCTTTTCCCTATGAAAAAGATCAAATCCAGAAACTTTTTTTCCCTTATTGCTTTCCACCTCATCCTCTGAATAAGCTCTTTGTTTACTTGTTGCCATTAAAACTCCTAGCAGTGCCAAAACAATACCGGAAATTTTTAAAAAAGTTATGGTATCATCATAAAGAAAAAAAGCAAAAATAACAGGAATAATTACTGACATTTTATTGGCAACCGTAGAAACAGAAATCCCAACCTTTTGGGCAGTTATGGCAATGAGGTAAAATAGGGAAATGAAGGTAATTCCAATTACAACTGCATTTGGAAACCAAATGGATTGTGTTATATGCTCTAAAGATAGTCCTGCACCCATCACCGTAAAACCAAGAACAGCAGCTGTTATATAATTGAAAACAATAACCTGGAAAGTATTGGCATTAAATTTATCAATGAGTTTAAAAATCAACATCATTGCAGTAAATGAAATAATGCTTAATAAAAGATAGGTCATTGTGAATTGATGTTTCTAAAACAATATAAATCATCTGTTTGAATAACATCTTTAGAACATATTTTCATGTTGATTAATTCAGGAGCTTTTATACCCTTTTGGAAATTCAAAGGTGAATAGAATACCCTGGCTTCATCCCATAAACCAGAATTTATAAAAGTTTTCAATAAAACAGCTCCCCCTTCAACAAGCAAGGATTGAATGCCCCTTTGATGAAGTTCAAAACAAACCTCCTTTGGAACATCAATAAAATTCAAAATAAAATACTCCAGATTGTTTTTTGATTCTGTTCTTTCTGCTGTAAAAACAAGTGTGGAAACAGATTGATCAAAAAGATGATTATTTAGAGGCAAGCGCAAACTTTTATCAATAACAATTCGCAATGGATTACTTCCTTTCCAAATCCTTACATTAAGTTTTGGGTTATCATTATTTGCCGTATTCGTTCCTACCATTATGGCCTGCTCCTCGCTTCTCCATTTATGAACCATAACTTGTGAAAAATCAGAACTTATTTTATTTTGGCCTGGATTTCCAGTTATTCTTGTCTTATCAATAAATCCATCTATAGTCTGGGCCCATTTTAATATTATGTAGGGCCGCTTTTTTTCATGAAAAGTAAAAAACCTTTTATTCAACTCCCTTGCCTTTTTTTCAAGTACTCCAACTGAAACTTTACAACCACTATTTCTTAATTTTTCAATTCCCTTTCCTGATACAGCAGAAAATGTATCAATACACCCAATAACAACTTCTGGGATATTATAATGAATAAGCAAATCAGCGCAAGGTGGTGTTTTTCCATAATGTGCGCAAGGTTCAAGATTTATATAAACTATGGATTTTTTTAATATTGATTTATCCTCTACACTGTTTATAGCATTTACTTCTGCGTGCGCTTCCCCAAATTTTCGATGAAAACCCTCACCTATTATTTTACCTTCGAAAACAATTACACAACCAACAAGTGGATTAGGAGCAACTTTTCCTGTTCCATTTTTTGCAAGTTCAATGCATCGTTGCATATATATTTCATGTTGACTTTGAACCATGTTTCAAAAATACATAATTGAAAACATAAATTTGATAATAAACAAATTGTATTGCTTAATTTCGCATATTATTTATATTCTGTGAAAATTCCATCAAATAAGATAAGCGCTGTTATTAAATATTTTAAGGAACAACTTAAGGATTATTATCCGTATGATGAAATCCAATCTTTTATTTGGATTTGTTTTAACCATTATCTTAATTTATCACCTACGGATTTGATAATTAGCCAGGATAAAACCATGAGTGAATCAGAACTTTTGAAATTCAATTTTGCTGTTAAAGACTTGAAAAAGAACAAGCCCATTCAATACATTTTAGGCGAAACTGAGTTTTATGGCTTGAAAATTAATGTTGATCCTTCGGTTCTCATTCCTCGCCAGGAAACAGAAGAACTTGTAGATTGGATTATTAATGACTTTAAACCTACAAAAGAACATCTAAAAATAATTGATATATGTACCGGAAGTGGTTGCATTGCCATTGCTTTAAATAAAAATCTTCCGGGTTCAGATGTAAAAGCAGTTGATATCTCGCGAGAGGCAATTAATACAGCTAAAAAAAATGCTGCTTTAAACAATTCAGAAATATCATTTTTAAATCAGGACGCTTTGTTGGGTATTAAAACCAATGATTATTTTGATATTATTGTTTCAAACCCTCCCTATGTGACTAATTCAGAAAAAAAATTAATGCATAATAATGTCCTGAGTTATGAGCCGCATCTTGCTTTATTTATTGAAGATAATGATCCCTTAAAATTTTATAAGGCAATTGCTAAATGGGCATTAAATCATTTAAACAAAAAAGGAAAGTTATACTTTGAAATAAATGAATTAAAAAGTAGTGAACTTATAAATTTACTTGAGCTACTGGGGTATAAGGAAATTGTGGTAAAAAAAGATTTGAATGAAAAATTCCGGATGATCCGTTGCATGATAAAATAAAATTGATAAATTATTCATTAAAAGCAATAAAAATGCGTTCAAATTCTATATTTATAGTGTTGTTTTGCCTTTTAACCTCTGCAATACAAGTTGTTCATGCCCAATATGAAACAAATTTAATTAGGGAAGCTGGAAATGCAGGTGGTAAATCTGAATTTAATAGAATTTATAAGCAGGAATTGATTTATCCTGAAGCATCTTTAATTGCAGGAATCGGTGGAAAAGTAACCTATGCCTTTATGATAGGAAAAGATGGAACATTGAGCAACTTTCGTTTAATACACACCTTAAACGAAGAATTAGATAATGAGGCACTTCGGCTAATAAGGATTATGCAGTGGGAACCGATAAGTAAATCAGGTGAAAAATGGGATTCACAAATGGAATTTACAATTGTTTTTGATCCTCAAAAATATCCTAAAATTTGTAAAAAAAGAGCTTATGAAAAAATTGAATTTCCATATAGTCCTATTGATACTTCACTTGTTGTTCAGGATAAAATGGAGCAATTTCCAAAATTTAACAACAAAGGAATTAGCATGTCTGAATTTTTTAGGGATAATTTAAAATACCCTAAAGAAGCAGCAATAAAAAATATTCAGGGAACCGTAATAATAAGTTTTGTTGTTGAACA
The DNA here is from genome assembly GCA_013696965.1 of Bacteroidota bacterium. Lineage (NCBI taxonomy): Bacteria > Pseudomonadati > Bacteroidota > Bacteroidota bacterium. Next base: position 30,587 of record JACCXN010000038.1, read on the forward strand.
ATCAGGAATGATAACTAATATTGCGGTTCAACAGCATGTGGGTGGTGGATGTAGCGAGGAGGCAATCAGGTTAGTTAGTTTAACAAAATGGACTCCTGGAATAAAAGACAATAAGGCTGTTCGGGCAAAAATGAAATTGCCTATCAGTTTTAAATATGAAATCAATGCAAAATAGGGAATCAACGGGAAAGACGTTTTAAAATGACAAATGACCAGGCTAAACAAAAAATTGAGGAACTTACTCTTGAACTTCAAGAACATAATTATAATTATTATGTTTTAAACACCTCTCTTATCAGCGATTATGATTTTGATGTGATGTTGGAAGAGTTAAGTAATCTAGAGCAGCAATTCCCACAGTATATTTTACCTGAATCCCCTACACAAAGGGTTGGAGGAGAAATAACTAAAAAATTCAAAGCAGTAAAACACAAATACCCTATGTTATCTCTAAGCAATAGCTATAGCATGGAGGAAATTGTTGATTTTGACAACCGTATAAAAAAAACAATTGATGGAGAAATAGAATATGTATCCGAACTTAAATATGACGGAGTTGCAATTGGGCTAACCTATATCAATGGAAGGTTAGAAAGAGCGGTTACCAGGGGTGATGGAATACAAGGCGATGATGTTACTGCCAATGTAAAAACTATTCGAAGTATACCTTTGAAACTAAAGGAAGGCACTTATCCACAAGAGTTTGAAATTCGAGGTGAAATATTTTTATCCTCCACTGCTTTTCAAAAACTCAATGATGAAAAAGCAAAAAATGGTGAACCATTGTTTGCAAACCCACGAAATGCAGCTTCAGGCACTCTAAAAATGCAGGATTCCTCTATTGTTGCAAAAAGAGGACTTGATTGCTTTTTGTATAACCTTTCGGGTGATAACTTAAGCTTTCTAACGCATTATGAGAGTTTAATGCAGGCAAAACAATGGGGTTTTAAGGTTCCTAATCCTGAAAAAAACTATATTAAAAAATGCAATAATTTGGAGGATATTTTTCATTTTATTGATTATTGGAACACAGAAAGAAATAATCTTGATTTTGACATAGATGGGGTTGTTCTTAAAGCAAATTCTTTCATTCAACAAAGACAATTGGGTTTTACAGCCAAATCTCCAAGATGGGCAGTAGCTTATAAATTCAAACCACAACAGGTTTCAACGTTATTAGAATCAATAACATACCAGGTTGGACGAACAGGTGCAATTACTCCTGTAGCCAATTTAAAACCTGTATTGTTGGCCGGAACTGTGGTTAAAAGAGCATCTTTACATAATGCTGATCAAATAGAAAAGTTGGATGTAAGAGTTGGAGATACTGTATTTGTTGAAAAAGGTGGTGAGATAATACCTAAAATATTGGGAGTGGATTTTTCTAAAAGAAAGGATTATTCTCTCTTTCCAACAGAATTTATTGAAAAATGTCCTGAATGCAACACTTCTTTAGTTAGAAAAGAAGGAGAAGCGCAACATTACTGTCCAAATGAAACAGGGTGTCCTCCTCAAATAAAAGGAAAAATAGAACATTTCATAAGCCGTAAAGCTATGAACATTGAGGGTTTAGGCGCTGAAACAATTGAAATGCTATACAAAAGTGGCCTGGTGAATAACATTGCTGATCTTTATGAATTAAAAAAAGAACAACTCCTTACATTAGAACGTATGGCTGAAAAATCTGTTCAAAATATATTGGAAGGACTTGAAGCATCCAATAGCATTCCTTTTGAAAGGGTACTTTTCGCTCTTGGAATAAGGTTTGTTGGAGAAACAGTTGCAAAAAAGCTTGCCCGTCATTTTCAAAACATGAAAAACCTAATGCAAGCAACTTATGAACAGCTTATTGCAGTTGAAGAAATTGGAGAAGCAATCGCAAACAGTTTGCTCTCACATTTTTCTGATAAAAGAAATCTGGAAATAATATCACGTTTAAAGTCAAAAGGACTTAAATTTGAACTTCAGGAAGAAGAACTTATTGAAAAAACTAAAAAACTTGAAGGGCTTACTTTTGTCATTTCTGGAGTCTTTAATAAATTTTCTAGAGATCAACTCAAAGTTTTGATTGAAACTAACTCAGGGAAAAATGTTGGTTCTGTTTCTTCAAAAACAAATTTCTTATTAGCAGGGGAAAATTTAGGGCCGGCAAAGTTGGAAAAAGCACAGAAACTGGGTGTGAAAATCATCAATGAGGATGAATTTATTTTAATGATTACTAATTAATTCCTTTAAAATCAATGCAACATATTCATAATATTCGCAAAAAGATCGGGGAATATTTTTTAAAAATAGAACTTAACCGTTTAAACAGAAAATCACTTTTTAAAGGTTTTAATTTATCCAATTCCATAGCTGTGCTTTTTAATGCAAGCGATAAAACGGAATTTGAACTGGTTAAAAAATACATTAAATACCTAAGGGACAGCAATAAAAAAGTAAAATGCATAGGTTATTTTTACGAGAAAGAAGTACCTGAAATGGTTTATTCTAAAAATGAATTTGATTTTTTTTCAAAAAAGGACTTAAATTGGCATTTGAAGCCAATGAGCCCTTTTGTTTCCAGTTTTATTGAAGAAGAATATGATATCCTTATTGATTTCAATCTGAAAAATGATTTTCCTTTACATTATATTTCCTCACTATCAAAAGCTAAGTTTAAAATAGGTAATTTTACCAATGATTCTACGCTCTACGATTTAATGATAGAAATGGAAGATGGTAAAGACCTTAAATATTTCATGAAAAATGTGGATCATTATCTTTTACAATTAAATGTAAAATCACCAACAACAGTAGCTGATTCAATTGAAAATTCAAATAAAAAAAATAACTCGAATAAAAAATGAATAGTCATTTAAAAGGAACAGGAGTAGCCATTGTTACTCCTTTTCATAAGGATTCCAGCATTGATTTTAACGCATTGGAAAAGCTTGTAAACCATATTATTAAAGGCGGAGTTGATTATCTGGTTGTTTTGGGAACAACGGGAGAAAGTGTTACCCTGTCAAAGGACGAAAAAATTGCAATTGTTAACCATGTTATTGAAATTACAGGCAAACGAGTACCTGTTGTATTAGGATTGGGCGGAAACAATACACAGGAAGTATTGAACTGTGTGAAAATGTTTGATTTTGACAATATTGAAGCAATTCTTTCTGTATCTCCCTATTATAACAAACCTATTCAGGAAGGTATTTTCAGACATTATCAAATGATTGCTGGTGTTTCTCCCGTTCCTGTAATCTTATATAATGTTCCGGGTAGAACAGGTTCAAACATTACTTCTGAAACTACTTTAAGACTTGCTGAAGTTCCTAATATAATAGGAATCAAGGAGGCCTCAGGCAATCTTGAACAGGCTATGCATATTATTAATAACCGCCCAAAAGGCTTTTTGGTTATTTCCGGTGATGATGCCTTAACCCTACCCCTAATTGCATGTGGGGGCGATGGTGTAATTTCAGTTGTAGCCAATGCATTTCCTAAATTATTTACAAACATGGTTAAAGCCTCTCTTAAAGGAGATTTTGAATTAGCACGTAAAAACCATTATAAACTTTTAAACTTTACTGAATTCCTGTTTACGGAGGGAAATCCAGGCGGTATAAAAGCTGCACTAAAGGTATTGGGCATTACCCATGATCACATGCGCCTTCCCTTATACAATGTGAGTAAAAAAACTTTCCAAAATATTGAAAATGAGGTAGTAAAATTAAAATAAGCCCCTAGGTCTCAATGATTTTTGAGAATGAATTTAAATAATTAAATTAGAGTAAAGTAATTTAATATTTAAACATTTTATTTTTAATCAACATTTATACCTAAGCTTATGTATACAAAATCTACTCCTCTTTTAATCGTCTTTTTAATGTGGTTAAGTAGCTATTCTTTCGCACAATCAGAAAGAACTGCAACACATTTGAACATTCCTTTTGAACAAAATATTACTTTAAAGGCAAATAATTCAAGGGCTCAGGGAGATACTCTCTTTCTTTTTGATGGTCAGCAAGTCTTTATTCGCAATACTCAGGATCAAATGGATTTTGAATTTGAGGTATTTGATGGCGATAGTGTTAGACCAGATCCAGCAATGGTAGCAGATGGTTGGGATTCAACATTTATGTTTTTGTATTCCCTGGACCCATTTTACTTTTTACCAGGAGAGATTACAGACACTGCCTTTTTCATGGGCTCTACTTCATGGCTAGAAACACCTGGAAAAGTTGACAATTGGTTTTCATTTGGCCCTATTACTATCCCAACAACCGGTGCCACTTTAAATTGGTTTCATTTAATTCCAAGTGTTGACTTTTCTGATGGTTACAGGATATTTGTTTCAACCACAGGTGTTACACCTTACCAGGATATTGACACAGCCACCGCAATTCCAATATACACCAGACCTGATTGTGCTCCTGGAGCCTGCCCCAGTGACACACTTTGGACAAACCAATCTGCTAGTTTAGCTAATTATGCCGGAAATAGAATCTGGATTCATTACAACCATAATGCATTCGATAAATATGTATTGTATTTAGATATGATAAAAATTACTGAAGGTGAAACAGTAAGTTTACCCCTGATTGAGAAAAACATTTCTAATTTTAACAATCATCCTAATCCTGTTAAAAATCAAACTACCATTACTTATAGTTTAGAATCTTCATCCCAGGTGGAATTAATTATTTATAATATTGCAGGCAAAGAAATTATGAATGTTAAGCAAGGATTTAAAACTAAGGGAAACCACAACATTAATCTTTCAATGGATAAAGTAAATTCTGGTGTTTATTTTTACTCCTTAGTTACTGAAAACAAAAGGGAAACAAAGAAAATGGTTGTTGTTAAATAGGTGTATTTAGTTTACCGGGAAATAATTTTGAACAAATAAAAAAGAAAGGCTTTTAAAATTTAAAGCCTTTCTTTTTTATTTTATCCTATCCAATAAATGCTTAGAACTATTCCCGCTTTATCAACCGTTTATAACCAAGTTTTTTCTAAAAGTCCCTGAAACAATCAAATCCTTGTTATCCTGAGAATAGGAATAAAAGCCCTCACCTGACTTAACACCAAGTTTTCCGGCTGTAACCATGTTTACCAATAAAGGACAAGGAGCATATTTAGGATTTCCAAAGCCATCTTGTAATACCTTTAAAATAGAAAGGCATACATCAAGCCCAATAAAATCCGCCAGTTGAAGAGGTCCCATTGGATGGGCCATTCCCAATTTCATTACAGTGTCAATCTCCTCTACCCCTGCAACATTTTCATATAAAGTATAAATAGCTTCATTAATCATAGGCATTAAAATTCTATTGGCAACAAAGCCTGGATAATCATTCACTTCAACTGGGGCTTTGCCTAAAGCTTTTGATAATTCAAAAATTTGTGCAGTCACTTCATCTGAAGTAGCGTATCCACGAATAATTTCAACTAGCTTCATTACAGGAACCGGGTTCATGAAATGCATTCCTATTACTTTATCAGCACGCTTTGTAGCAGCGCCTAATTTGGTTATAGAAATTGAAGATGTATTACTTGCCAGAATAGTATTTGGACTACAAATTTTATCCAGTTCACTGAAAATATTTAGTTTAAGTTCCATTTTTTCTGTTGCCGCCTCTATTACAAGATCTGCATGAGCAACTCCCTCATTAAGCTGGGTAAATAATGAAATATTATTTATAGTTGATGCTTTTTCGTTTTCTGTAATTTTGCCCTTTGTTACTATTCGGTCAAGATTTTTAGAAATTGTATTCATTGCTTTATCAAGAGAATCTTTTGAAATATCTACAAGGGAAACCTTATATCCAAATTGAGCGAATGTATGAGCAATTCCATTACCCATTGTACCAGAACCTATTACTGTAATATTCTTCATGGAAAACATTTTTTAAAATTTTTAATAATGCAAATTTATTAAAATATGAGAGAATTTACTTGAAAAATACTTTTAACCTAAACTCATTTTTATAACATAGCGAATGATTTTTGTTTTAGCTATGAGTTAATTATTAAAAAATTGAAAGAAATAAAACTTTGAATCAATTTACAACTATATTATTTTAGAAAACACCTGAAATAATAAATGAAAATTGTTTCTTATATTCTTTAATCGTAATATTGCAATAAATGAATTTAATATGGGATTAACTAAGTCAGAAATGTTCACAATGGAACAAAACCTTATTGCCAATGTTGCTGAAGTGCTTGGACACCTCGCACGGATTTCTATTTTACAACCTGTTAATTGTTCAAACTTGTATTTGTAATGAATTTGTAGAAGAAATAGGTCTTACGCAACCAACAATTTCTCAACATCTAAAAGAACTTAAAAATATAGGATTGATAAATGGAAACATTGAAGGTTCAAGTTATTGTATTGATCCAGTTAAATGGAAAGAAGTAAAATCTATATTCACTGCCCTATTCAACAATAAAATTAATTTAATAAATAATTGTAGATAAAAGTCTCACTAGGTTATTTAATGATTTTAAAGCATTACAAATTTATACATTATGAAAGTATTAATTCTTTGCACTGGAAATAGTTGCAGAAGCCAAATGGCTCATGGTTTTTTGAAATCTTTTGACAAGCGTATCCAGGTTTTTTCTGCTGGTACTGAACCTGCAAAAGAAGTGAATCCAAAAGCAGTACTGGCGATGAAAGAAGTAGGAATTGATATAGGCCAAAATATCCCTCACTCTGTAAATCATTATTTGAACGATTCATTTGATTTTGTAATTACTGTATGTGATAGCGCAAAAGAATCCTGTCCTGTATTTACAGGAAAAGTAAAACAGAATATACACATTGGATTTGACGATCCTTATAATGCTAAAGGTTCTGATGATTTTATTCATTCTGAATTTAGAAGAGTGAGGGATGAGATAAAACAAAGTTTTTATAAATTATATGAGGAACAATTAGTACCATTATTGTAAAAAATGAGCGAGATAAAAAAAGAAATTGCCTTATTTGAAAAATACCTTACGGTATGGGTGATGTTTTGCATTGGAGCAGGAATTATTATTGGGCATTTTGCAGGGGAAAGCATGCAAGTATTAAGCAAAATGGAAATTTTCATGGTAAATATTCCTGTAGCAATTTTAATCTGGCTTATGATCTATCCCATGATGCTAACAATAGATTTTTCAAGTATTAAAAATGTAGGTAAAAAACCAAAGGGTATAATTCTTACTTTAATTGTAAATTGGCTCATTAAGCCTTTTACTATGGCCTTTTTTGCCTGGATTTTTTTTGTAAAACTTTTTGCAGCCTATATTCAACCCGAATTAGCAGGAGAATACATTGCAGGAGCGATATTACTTGGAGCTGCACCTTGTACTGCAATGGTTTTTGTATGGTCTTATCTCACCAATGGTGACCCAAATTACACATTGGTACAGGTTTCAGTAAATGATTTGATAATCCTTATTGCCTTTGTTCCAATAGTGGGTTTACTTGCTGGAATTACTGATATAGAAATACCTTTTGACACATTGCTAACCAGCCTTGTTGTTTTTGTAGTAATTCCTTTATTAGCAGGCTATTTTACAAGTAAATTGCTTGTTGGTTTAAAAGGTATGCAATGGTTAAAGATGAATTTCTTCCAAGGTTAAAGCCTGTTTCAGTAATAGCATTATTACTTACATTAATTTTGCTGTTTGCCTTCCAGGGTAATAATATTTTAAATAATCCATTAATTATTCTACTAATCGCAGTACCATTTACAATACAAACATATTTTAAGGAAAAAAAAATAAACTTCCTCATTCTATATGTTCTCCAGCTGCAATGATTGGGGCAAGTAACTTTTTTGAGTTAGCAGTTGCAGTGGCTATTGCATTATTTGGATTACACTCCCCTGCTGCTTTGGTAACAGTTGTAGGAGTTCTGGTGGAAGTCCCTGTAATGCTTTCCCTGGTGGCCTTTGCCAATAAATGGAAGTATTGATAGTGATAGTCAAAAAAATTATAAAAATAGTTTTCTACTGGTTTAAAAAACTATTTTTACAAAAAATTCCGTTATCCCTTCTTGGTAAATCACATTTCCAATTACAAATAAATTATTATTTCCTTTTATTCTTAACCTGTTTTAGACTTTTATGAAATTACTATTAAATTATTTAAAACAACATAAATGGCTAATGGTATTAGCATTGGTGCTAGCTGCAATTAATCAACTGTTTTCACTAATTGATCCTTTGATTTTTAAGCATATGGTTGATGAATATGCCATAAGTGCTAAAAAGTTTAGCAAAGAAGAATATATAATGGGTATTGGTGGATTAATATTGCTGTCTATGGGAGCAGCAATGATATCACGTATCGCTAAGAATTTTCAGGATTATTATGTAAATGTTGTAACCCAGAAACTGGGAGCCCAAATATATTCAGATGGGTTAAAACATTCCCTGGAATTACCTTATCAGGTTTTTGAGGATCAGCGTAGTGGAGAAACTCTTGGAAAACTTCAAAAAGTAAGAACTGATGTAGAAAAATTAATTTTTGCTTTTGTAAGCATACTTTTCACCTCATTGGTGGGAGTTATATTTGTAATGATATATGCTATAAAAATTCATTGGTTAATTGCCCCTGTTTATTTTTCTGCAGTTCCCCTTTTGGGTTTTGTAAGTTCCTATTTAAGCAAACGCATTAAAACCATTCATAAAAAAATTGTTGGCGAAACAACTGCTTTGGCAGGTTCAACAACTGAATCACTTAGAAACATTGAATTGGTAAAAAGTCTTGGACTTTCAGAGCAGGAAATTAACCGACTAAATACAACTACAATTAAAATACTAGGATTGGAGCTTAAAAAGGTAAGGTATATTAGGAGTATAAGCTTTGTACAGGGAACCTTTGTTAACTTTTTAAGAAGCAGTATTTTATTTTTACTTCTTTACCTTATTTTTGCCGATAACCTAACTTTAGGACAACTGTTTTCCTTACAGATCTATTCCTTTTTCATATTTGGACCTCTGCAAGAGTTAGGTAATATCATAAGCATTTATAGAGAAGCTGAGGTTTCCCTTGAAAATTTTCAAAATATTCTAAATACTCCAAAAGAAGAAAAACCTAAATTACCTGTAGAAATTGAAGGAGTTCAAACATTAGAATTTAAAAAAGTAAGTTTTAAACACCTAACTGCAGCTACTTATGCGCTTGAAAACATTTCATTTTCAGCTAAAAAAGGAGAAACAATTGCCTTTGTAGGCCCTTCAGGTTCCGGAAAAACAACCCTTGTAAAATTGCTCGTAGGACTGTATAAACCAAAAGAGGGTGAAATAGAATACAATGGATACAATGGAAATGTTATTGACCTTGATCAATTACGCTCTCAAATAGGATTTGTAACACAGGATGCCCAATTGTTTTCAGGAACAATAAAAGAAAACTTATTGTTTGTTGCCCCTGGTGCTACCCATGAAGAATGTATTGAAGTTTTAAACAAAGCCGCCTGTCAAAGTCTTTTAAACAGAGCCGATAATGGCCTTGACACCATGATTGGAGAAGGGGGTGTAAAAGTATCAGGAGGTGAAAAGCAACGACTATCAATAGCTAGAGCGCTCCTACGCAAACCTTCTTTACTCGTGTTTGATGAGGCAACCTCCGCCCTTGATTCATTAACAGAAAACGAAATAAATAAAACCATTCGCAATTTATCTGAAAATCAAAACCATGTAACAATAATAATCGCACACAGGTTAAGTACGGTTATGCATGCCGATAAAATTTTCGCTTTGGAAAGAGGAAATATTATTGAACAAGGAAAACACGAAGATCTACTAATCCAAAAAGGATTATATTATGCCATGTGGCGTCAGCAAATAGGTGAAAAACATGAAGTTGTAGGTATAGTTTAATATAAAAAAAGAGGCAGGAAATTTAATATTCCTGCCTCTTTTTTTAATCTTTTATTCTAATTAATAGAGCTAAATAACAACTTAAAATATTAAGGCGTTGTAATAATATTACTATCCAAGATTACTGCAGTTTGCGCCAAAGCCCTGCCATTAAGTGTTGCTCCTGTACCAAGAGTAACGGCAGTTTGAGTCAAAATAACTCCTTGGAATTTAGCTGCTGTCCCAATGGTTACTTCACCTGCTACTTGCCAAAAAATGTTTTTTGCCAGTGCACCTCCACTTAGTGTAATGTTTACTGAAGAACTTACAGAAAGATCTCCTGAAATCTGAAAAATCCAAACATCAGTAGAACTTCCAGAGAGTGTAACACTACTTGGCATAGTAACGGTACTTGTCCATTTATAAAGTCCGGCAGAAAGTGTCTTACCTCCTATATTTCCAGTTCCCAATTCAGTATAATCTGGTGTTGGACGCCCTGCTGCATCATTATAGGCCGTAATCATATTGGTTACTGCCGTTGTAAGATTATCCGATGTTGGTGTTACCATATCTGCTGCATATATTTTCCCTGTTACCTGTGCCGATGTAGCATATCCTGTTGCATTTGTTAACGAAAAACCTGTAATGTATGAAGTAGCTGCTGGACTTAATCCCAAATCTCCTGTTATATCTGAAGTAGGACTATTATTTATTGCTGTTTTTGCAAGTATCACATAATTTCCAGCTGCCCCAAGATTTACTGCTGTAAGATTTGAACCCGTTCCCGTACCAGGACCTGTACCTGGTGCTGCCTTAGTTGTAAAAATAGATACAAACTTGTTTTCAAGTGGAACATCTGCCGAATTTTCAACTCCCGTAGTTATTGTTACCGTATAAGTAGTGTTGGCAGACAATTCATTTGTTGGCTTAAATCGTGCTGTTTTCCCCCAGCATGAAACCGTACCTAAAACTACAGTTGTACCATGCTTTAAAATAAAAGTAGAAGCAGTGATGCTTGAAATATCCATTCTGTCACTGAAATTTACTATTATCTCACTGTTTCTTTCAACTCCGGTTAAGTCGTTAGCCGGACTAATTGAAACTACAGTAGGAGCCTTTGGCAATGGATCATCGGTTTTGTCTTTTTTACATCCAACAACCAGTATTATTGACAGCAAAGCCAGTATTGGAATTATTCTAAACTTTGATCGGCTAATTAAAACTTTTTGATTTTTCATGATTATTTGTTTTAAATTTTTGGTTTAAAGGGATGTGATAAATTATCACTTAACAAAGGTGAAGTTTTTGAATTGATCAAGTATTACACAATAAAAATCAAATGTTATATAATTCACATATTATTCAGGTTATAGTGCAAAAAAAGTATAAAAAAAAGAGCGTTGTAAATGAACAACTCTCTTTTTTTTCAACTAATTTTAGAAATTTCCTTTAGTAATTCAAAATGTTAAATTTTCCAGCAAATGTTTTTCTACAGTTTTAAGAATTTCAAAAGCCTTTTCCCTGGTTTCTGATTCTGCATAGGTTCTCAATACAGGTTCAGTTCCTGAAGCCCTTATCATTAACCATTCATCATCGTTGAAAAAATATTTATACCCATCAAGGTTTTCGGTTCTTTCAATTTTATAATTCCCAAAACCTGAGTAATTGTTGTTGCGGCAATTGTTAACAATTTTGTTTTTTATTTCCTCATTTAAATGAAGATCAGAACGTTCAAAAGCAAATTTACCCGTAATTTCATATACTTCCTCAATAAGCTCATTCAAAGATTTTCCTGATTTAGCCATATATTCCCAAATTACCATCCCCATCCAAATTCCATCACGTTCAGGGATATGGCCCTTTACTGCAATTCCACCGGATTCCTCTCCTCCTATTAAAACATCTTCTTTTAGCATTATTTCACAAATGTATTTAAACCCGATTTTAACTACTTCAAGTTCCAAACCATAGTGTTTACACATTTTTTTAATCTTTACAGTTGTTGAAAATGCAGTACACACTTTTCCTTTGAGTCCTTTATATTTTACAAGATAATGAATTAGTAAAAGGATGATATGATGTGAATCTATAAAATTCCCCTTACTGTCATAAAGACCTATTCTATCAGCATCTCCATCTACTGCAAGTCCACAATCGATGTTTCCTGCCATTTTTATGGTTTCTGAAAATTCAAGCAGGTTTTTATGAATTGGCTCAGGAGCCTGTCCTTCAAATGAAGGGTTATAATCACAATGAAGAAAAGTTATGTCTGGAAAAAGCCTGCGCATAACATTTTGCCCGGAGCCAAACATGGCATCGAACGCAAGTTCAAGACCGGAATTCCTTATGGAATCCAAATCAAAATTTGCCTCAACATGCTCCACATACATGCTTTCAAGGTCGGTATATTCAATAAGGCCTTTTTTTTGAAAATCCTCAACAGTATAGGTATCAAGTTCTACATGATTTTCATCCTTAATTAAATCCTCAATTTCCTGCACTTTTAAAGGTAACAGTGGCCCACCATATCCGCCTTTAAGTTTAAATCCATTATAGGAAGGCGGATTGTGACTTGCTGTAATAATTATTCCAAGACTGGTTTTTAGTTTATTTGCTCCTAACGATATCATAGGGGTTGACACAAAATCTTTTGCCAGTTTAACTTTAACGCCATTTACAGCCATCACAATAGCTGCGGTTTGGGCAAACAACTCTCCTGCAAAGCGGCAATCATGCCCGATTACAACAGATGGATTTTCAAAATTCTCATTTAGCCATGTAGCCGTTGCTTGTGTTACTCTCGCCACATTATCTGTGGTGAAATCTTTAGCAATAATTGCCCTCCATCCATCTGTGCCGAATTTTATCTTAGTCATTTGTTTATTTTTATAGATTGAATATTTTTAAAGGAGAAATAAAGTACTGTATGAATATTAAAAAATGAATTACTTCATTATTTTACGCTTATTTAAGGCCGCTCGATATTTTTGAGCATAAATTCCATGTTGCTCAAGGGTTTTGGAAAAATTATGATAACCCGAAAAATCTTCCTTTGCACACATAAATATATAATCATTCTTTTTAAAATTTAAAACAGCATCAAGGGAAGTTACTTCCGGAAGATTGATTGGACCAGGTGGCAATCCAGCATTTCTATATGTATTATAGGGGGAATTTATTTCTTTATGAATATTCAAAACCCTGTTAATTGAAAAATCGCCATGAGCATAAACGAGTGTTGGATCTGATTCAAGTCGCATTCCTTTTTTTAGCCTGTTAAGATATAATCCCGCGATAATTGGTTTTTCATCATTGTGCCTTGCTTGCTCAGCCTGAACTATAGAAGCAAGAATTGTAACTTCTGACTGAGTTAAACCAATTTGCCTTGATTTTGCCTTTCGGTCTTCTGTCCAAAAAGCTTTATATTCCTTGGCCATGCGGTCTAAAAATTGTTCTGCTGATGTATTCCAATAAAATTCATAGGTATTTGGAATAAATAATGTTAAAGCACTTTCAGGGCCCATTTTATATTTTGTAGCAAGGAAATTTACATCCTCAATCAATTTAATCAATGATAATGAATCAGCCTCTATTTGTAAACCTATACGTCCTGCTAGTTGCTCTTTTGTTCGAATTGAATTAAAAGTTAGTTTTATTGGCTCTTGTTCCCCTGAACGTAATAGATCAATAAGCTTGTTGTTGCTCATACCGGTTTTTATTAAATATTTCCCCGGGTAAACATGATTTCTGTAATTCTTTTGCTCTGCAAGCCATTCAAAGGAACTTTTATTTATAATATAACCATTTTCATATAATATGTTCACAACATCCTGCATTGAAGAACCTGTGGGAATATATAAATGTTGTTTTGTTTGTTTTCCTAAAAACACATTGGGTAGGTGTATCATCTTGTACTTGTCATAAGCCCAAAAACCACCTCCCAACATTAATATCAAAAAAACAGCAATAATAATCTTTATAATAAATGATTTTCCTCCCTTTTTCTTTTTCGCCATTTCTAATATTGGTTATAATTAATCAACTGCAAAAGATACTCATCATTAAAGCTATCACTGGTCCTATTCCAGTCTTTTTTAACTCCTACTATTGAAAAATCTTTGGCTAAAAACAATTTTAAACTTTGTTCATTTGATGATTCTATATTGCAATACAACTGATGTAAAAACAAAATCGAAAAACAATAATCAACAATAATACCAAGAGCTTCAGAGGCGTAACCCTTTTGCCTTTGACTTTTATCCGCGATGATAATACCTACTCCAGCCCTCTGATGGAAAGGCTCATAATCAAATAAATCGATAGTGCCAATTGCCTTGTCCTTAAGGCAAATCATAAAACGAAGCTGCTTATTTAAATAAATATCCTGGGCAGAATTTACATATATTTCTAAAAGGTGCATTGAAAACGGAACAAGTGTATTGCTAACCTTCCACACTTCCGCATCATTTTCCCACTCATACAATATTTGGGCATCTTTAGGTTCTAATGCCCTTAAACTTACATTTGCACCTATTAATGAGTTCATTGATCTAAATGTTTAATTCTATTACGGACATCAACAATGCTGTACGTTTCAAGTTCAATATTATTGTCTAAAATCCTGCTTTCCATGAACAGTTGATATACATTCAATATACACTTATGCTTGTATAATTCGCTTATTAAATGGAAAACAACAGAGGCTTGATTAAAATCAGCCGACAAATTTGCAGAAAAAAAATCTTTTAATGGCGATAAACAGGTAATATCATCCTTAATTCCTGAATATTTTTGCATTATTCGATCCATTGATTCTTTTGCTGAATTTTGATCCATCTTTAAAACCTTAGGATTAATTTTAAAAAATAGAGATTGAATTTGTTTTTGGGAAATAGTCTTTAACAATACTTCAACAGGTGTTCCCGCTTGATTTCCTTTGGTAGTTATAGAATAAATTTTTCCTTCTAATATAAAAATTAAATGGGGAGGAATTCTATCAAGATATACAAGTCCAAGGTAAAAACCTGTATAGAATTGTCTTTTTTCTGGAGATAATATATCAAAAATAGTAAAAACAGGCATTAAATATCAATTTTACCGCTAAAAACAAATGTTGCAGGGCCTTCAAGCCAAATATCAGAAAAATTCCCAGAACCTGAATTTGAAAAATAAACCTTTAAATTTCCACCTGGCACCTTAACATCCACTGATGCTGTATTGGTTATTCTTCCTGAATACATGGCTGCCAAAACTGCTGCTGTAACACCTGTGCCACAGGACAAAGTTTCATCCTCAACTCCTCTTTCATAAGTTCTTACTTTGAGTACGTTTTCATTCACTTCAACAAAATTGACATTTATTCCATCTTTCAAAAAGGATTCACTATTACGAATTTGCTTACCCATTTTTGTAACATTAATGTTCTCAATGTTTTCTGTAAACATTATATAATGTGGTGAACCAGTATCCAGGACAAAACAACTATTGAAATCTTTTATCTTTACCACATCAGTCATTTTAAGACTAATTTCCATTTCAATTTCATTCCTTTTTTTTATTTCAACTAAATGTTCACCATCTATAGCCCAAAAAAATCCCTTTTGATTAATTATATCAAGGGATGCTGCAAAAGCAGCAATACATCTGCCTCCATTTCCACACATTGAACTTTGCCTTCCATCTGCATTAAAATATACCATCTCAAAATCATACCCAGCCTTGTTTTGCAAAAGCATTAGGCCATCGGCTCCAACACCAAATTTTCTATGGCATAATTTTTCAATAACAGAAATATTGCTGCTTGGAAATGTTAATTGGCGGTTATCAATTAGAATAAAATCGTTGCCTGTACCTTGATATTTTGAAAAATTAAGAGTCAAGGTTGAGTAAATTGAGAATTTCAGGATCAGTTACAAGTTCCAAAGATCTAAAATCAGTATTTTTTTGAATTCTATACACTTTATCAAAATTCTTTAAAAACAAATTATCACTTAGCTTAATTATTTTAGGGTTTTCCGATTCTTGTAAACCAAAAATCACTAATTTGTTACGACTCATTTTATAGCCCTTGTAATTGATTGGCGATTTCCAGAACTCAACATTAATGGTACTTAATGCAGGTGGTTCCTTTATTCCACTTGTAATTTGTGCCAGGGAATCCTTGGCAAATTTAATAGTAACCGGCTTTAAGTTAAGATCAATGAGGTTAATATTTTTTGATGATAACAATTCATCCTTTTTTACAACTATTTGCTCTTCAAAATTATCGGGAGAATAATATAATGAGTCTAAATTAGTGGCCAAAAGGTTGGTATCAACAATTGATTGCTTGGTTAAATCGGAAGATTCAGTTCTTTCAAGGGTTATTGTATCTGAGATATCCTTTGCTAAATTAATCTTTTCTAAAGATTTTTCAACTCTATTCAACTCTTTGTTGTTCCCATTATATGATTTTCCACTTTTAAAGGTGTCTTTCTCATTTTTTGAGGTCTGCTGGTTAACAATAAAAATATTTTTTCCGCTAAATCCTGATAAAAACCAGAAAATGCCTCCTCCAAGTATTATTCCTAATAATACACCAATAATTAAAATAAAAATTCGATTTGCCATTCCCGATTAATAGTCAGAAATTAAAGTTACAAAACTAATTTTAAATAATGACAATTATTGATTTTTGACAAAATTAATAATTCGAATTTTTTTTCCCTTAACATAATTTTGAAGGCATAGTTTTTGTTATTGTAGATAGGAATGATTTTTAGTAAATTAAAAGCAAACAGTCCTATGCGAATCCTAAAAAATACAGCAGGAGCCTTTCTAATTGCCATCATAGGTGGATTTACAGCCCTTGGAATCTCTGAATTTAAAGAAAACAATTCAAGGCATAAGGAATTATTAACTGACAACAGAACATTTCCTGTAAATTATACACTTCCAGATAAAGCAGCTGCATCAGGGTCTGATTTTGTTATGGCTGCAGAAATGACAGTTAATTCTGTGGTTCACGTTACAACAGTTACACAAACCACAACAGAAGAATTTGACCCCTTTGAGTATTTTTTTAGAGGTGGGGAAATTCAACCTCGACCTCATACTCAGCTTTCTGCTGGCTCAGGAGTTATTATCTCTGATGATGGTTACATTGTAACCAATAACCACGTAATAACAAATGCAGATAAAATAGAAGTGGTTTTAAATAACAGGACAACCTATGAGGCAAAAGTAATCGGCACTGACCCTACAACAGATTTAGCCCTTTTAAAAATCAAGGCAAAAGATTTACCTTATATTACTTTTGGAAATTCAGACAAAGTTCGTATTGGTGAGTGGGTATTGGCTGTTGGAAATCCTTTTAATTTAACTTCCACTGTTACTGCTGGAATTGTAAGTGCAAAAGGAAGAAGCATTAACATTTTACAACAAGATGCTGCTAAAGGTATTTTCCCTATTGAATCATTTATTCAAACTGATGCTGCAGTAAATCCAGGAAACAGCGGAGGGGCCCTGGTAAATATCAATGGTGAACTTGTTGGAATTAATACCGCAATTGCTTCTGGAACAGGATTTTTTAGCGGCTACTCTTTTGCAATACCTGTAAATATTGTAAAAAAAGTAAGCAAGGATTTAATTGAATTTGGTGAAGTGCAAAGGGCATTTTTAGGAGTAAGTATTACTGATATTGATTCCAGATTTGCTCAGGATCATAACCTGAAAGAACTAAAAGGTGTATTTGTAGCAGGTCTTACCGAAGGAGGATCAGCAATTGCAGCAGGTATAAAACAAGGTGATGTAATAACCAAAATAGAAGAACGCGATATAAACAGCGTTCCTGAGCTACAGGAACAAATTAGCAAATACCGTCCAGGAGATAAAATTGAAGTAACAATAATTAGAAACGGAAATGAAAAAATTATTAAAGTCACATTAAAAAGTCTGAATGGTGCAACCTCGGTTTCTAATGATAAAACAGATTCTAAAGAAAAAACAAGTGCCCTGGGTGCTGTCTTTGCACCTGTAACCAAAACTGAAATGAAAAGATTAAAAATTCAAGGAGGGGCAAAAGTTGAAAGACTTGGCCCTGGAAAACTTCAGTCAGCAGGTGTTCAGGAAAGCTTTATTATTACTCGTATCGACAAGCAGGAAATTCTCTCACCTGAAGATGTTATTTCAGCCCTTGAAAATTTAAAAGGAGGAACATTAATCGAAGGCGTATATCCAAATGGAATGCGCGCTTATTACGGATTCGGATTATAATGCATATTTTAAATCTTTTTTTGATAATAATAACTAAAGTCCTTTCGTTAACATACTGCTCTAAGTTTTTTTGCTGTTGGCTTAATTTAGATTTCAAACTTTAATAAAACAAAGTCCATTTGTGTTGTTTTTGAGTAAAAAAAAACCTTTCTTTGCAGAAATTTTATCCTATGTAAAATATTTAAATAGTTAAATAGTTTTCTTGTTAAAATAAATCCCCCAATCCTCATGAGACAGTTAAAAATTACGAAATCCATTACCAACAGGGAGAGTGCCTCCCTTGATAAATATCTTCAGGAAATTGGGCGTGAAGAGCTCATTAATGCTGAGGAAGAGGTTAAACTGGCTCAAAGAATTAAAGCTGGAGATCAAGCTGCTCTTGAAAGATTAACAAGAGCTAATTTGCGTTTTGTTGTTTCTGTTGCTAAACAATATCAAAATCAAGGCTTAAGTTTACCCGATTTAATTAATGAAGGAAATTTAGGTTTGATTAAAGCTGCTCAGCGTTTTGATGAAACAAGGGGTTTTAAATTCATATCCTACGCTGTTTGGTGGATTCGTCAATCAATTTTACAGGCTCTAGCAGAACAATCAAGAATTGTAAGACTTCCTCTTAACCAGGTTGGTTCTTTAAACAAAATAAATAAGGCTTTTTCTAAACTTGAACAGGAATTTGAACGTGAACCTAGCGCTGAGGAGCTAGCTTTCATTCTTGATATTCCAGAGGATAAAGTTGCCGATACTATGAAAGTATCTGGAAGACATGTTTCCATGGACGCACCGCTTATTCAAGGGGAAGACAGCAGTTTATTAGATGTACTTATTAATTCTGATTCTCCAAGAGCTGACACTAGCCTAATGAATGAATCTCTACAAAGAGAAATTGAACGTTCACTTGCAACCTTAACAGAAAGAGAACGTGATGTAATAAAACTTTTTTTCGGTATCGGGATGAACCATGGATTAACACTCGAAGAAATAGGTGCAAAATTCGACTTAACTCGTGAAAGAGTAAGACAAATTAAAGAAAAAGCAATCAGAAGATTAAGACACACTTCCAGAAGCAAATTACTAAAAGCTTATCTTGGCTAATATTTATATTTTTCTTAAAAAAATCATTGCATTTAAAATTGATTAATCTTGATTATTTATTTAATTTAGATTAATCAATTTTTTATTTTTGCAATTCTTTAACAATCACCTTTTAATTTTAAGCTATGACACCAGAAATGTTAGCAGAACAGGAACTACAAAAAGCAAAACATCCACTCAATGGAAAATCCTATGAATCAGAACTCAAAGAATGGATTGAATTTGAAAAATCTGCAATTGAATTAATAAGTATTGTTGGACAATTATGGTTTGACAAATCTGTTGAACTTATTGTTTTCCGTAACCAGTTAGTGGATAGAAGTGCGAGTGAAATACTTAACCTGCACCAATATGCCAAAAATATTGTAAAGCAATCCATTAATATTACAGACACTCTGGAGCTTTCTAAAGAATTATTAAAACTTGATCTGGCTCCATCAAGAATTGATATTGGAAAACTTAATGCCCAGTGGTTAAAGGAAAAAGCAGATTTTAAATCTAAAAGTGATTTTGTTTCCAATAAACTTACCCAATATATAGGTAAGGATAAAAGGACAATGAAAGCAAAAGATGTTGTTCTTTACGGATTCGGAAGAATTGGACGTCTTGCTGCAAGAGAATTAATCTCTCAAGCTGGAAAAGGGGAACAGTTAAGATTAAAAGCTATAGTAACAAGGAGTAACACGGATGAGGATATTACCAAAAGAGCTGATCTATTAAGAGTTGACTCTGTACATGGGCCATTTCCAGGTACAATAATTGAGGATTTTGAAAACAAAGCACTTATTGTTAATGGCCACACAATTAAAATGATTGCCGCAAACTCTCCTGAATCAACTGATTATGAATCGTATGGAATACATAATGCCCTTATTATTGATAATACAGGTGTATCCAGGGACCGTGAAGGATTAAGCAAACATTTATTGGCAAAAGGAATTAATCAGGTACTTTTAACAGCCCCTGGACAAGGTGATATTCCAAATGTGGTATACGGAGTGAATCATGAAACGCTTAACCTTGAAAAGGAACAAATTTTTTCCGCAGCGTCATGTACAACCAATGCTATAGTCCCTGTTTTACAGGTTATTGAAAATTCTTTAGGTATTGAAAGAGGACATATTGAAACCATTCATTCCTATACAAATGATCAAAACTTGTTGGACAATTACCATAAAAAATACAGAAGAGGCCGTTCAGCGGCATTAAATTTAGTAATTACTGAAACTGGAGCTGATAAAGCCGTTGCCAAAGTTATTCCTGGTTTAGCTGGAAAACTAACAGGCAATGCTGTAAGGGTACCAACTCCAGATGTATCTCTTGCTATTTTAAGTTTAACTATTAAAAATACCACAACAAAGGATCAAGTTAATGCACTTTTACGTGATGCAGCATTAAATGGAGAATTAGTTGAACAAATTCAATATTCCTATTTCAATGAGTTAGTTTCCACTGACCTTGTAGGAAACCCCTGCGCTGCTATTGTTGATAGCCCTGCTACCATTGTTTCAAAAGATCAAAAGAATGTTGTTTTGTACGTATGGTATGATAACGAGTATGGCTACACCCGTCAAGTAATGCGTTTAGCCAAACACCTTGCTGATGTTATTCGTTTGAAATATTATTAATTATTCAGTATACATTTTCAATAAAAAAAGCCATCCTAATGATGGCTTTTTTTATTGAAATATTTTTCCTGGATTCAGAATCTCATTGGGATCAAATAATTTCTTTATGGATTTTTGAAGCTCTATACTCTTTTTATCAATTGCTATATCCATAAATTCCTTCTGCACCCACCCTATTCCATGTTCTCCGCTAATTGTTCCTCCCAATTTAACGGTGTATTTAAAAATTTCCCGGATACCTTCTTTTAAATTATTGTTCCAGTCTTCATCGCTTAAATCTCCTTTTATTATATTTACATGCAGATTTCCGTCTCCGGCATGTCCGTAACAAACCGATTTAAATCCATATTTATTTCCAATTTCTTTAACTGCTTTTAAAAGCTTGGGCAATTCAGCTCTTGGAACAACCGTATCCTCTTCCTTATAAATTGAATTTGCCTTAACTGCCTCTGCTACTCTTCTTCTTAATTTCCATAAGTCATCTTTTTGAGCAGCAGTTTCAGCAAATAAAATTTCATCACAATCATAATTTACCATTACCTCTGAAATTGCCTCTGCTGTTAAAAAAAGCTGTTCAGGATCATTACCATCCACTTCTACCAAAAGATGAGCTTGAACCTCATCTTTAATATTCATATTTACTCCTTCAACATATTTTATTGCCCAATCTATGGCATCTCGTTCCATAAATTCAAGTGCTGAAGGGATAATACCTGCTCTGAATACAGCAGAAACCGCCTCACAAGCTTTTTCCGCATTAAAAAATGGAACAAGCATTAATATAGTATGTTTTGGCAAGGGCAGCAATTTGAAAATTATTTTTGTTACAATTCCCAAAGTCCCCTCACTCCCAATTATCAATTGAGTAAGATTGTAACCTGTTGAATTTTTAAGAACCCTGGCTCCAGTTACTATTATTTCCCCAGTTGGCAAAACGAGTTCCAGAGACAACACATAATCCCTGGTAACTCCATATTTTACAGCTTTTGGACCTCCTGCATTTTCCGCTATATTTCCTCCTAAAAAACAACTTCCCCTACTGGATGGATCAGGGGGATAAAATAATCCCTTCTCCGCCACAGCTTCCTGAAAGACTTGTGTTATCACTCCTGGCTCAACAATAGCCTGTAGATTGCGCTCATCTATTTCAATAATTTTATTGAATTTCTCCAAAGATAATAAAACACCCCCAAATACAGGTAAAGCCCCTCCGCTTAAACCAGTGCCAGCCCCCCTTGGTGTTACAGGTATTTTATTCTTGTTGCATATTTTCACTATTTCTGAAATTTCAATGGCAGTTGAAGGTTTTAATACAACCTCTGGAAAAAAAACCAAGTCTTCTGTTTCATCTTTCCCATACTTTTGAAAAGAATCTTTATCATACAGAATATGACCATTACCTACTACGTTTCTTAATTCATCAAGCAAATCGGGTGTTATTTTTTCATATTTCATAAATGGATAAAATTTTAATTAGTAGAGTTTTTACAAAAATCCGCAGTAAAATCAATCATAAATGTTATTTTCGGCAAATTAATTTTTGCAAATTTAATCAATATGGATAGTAAAATGAGAAAAGCTTCTTTTTTAACACTGATTATATTAATCCCTTTTTCCATTTTTGCGCAGCAAGTAAAAAAGGATGTAAAACTTGAAGAAATATGGGCATCCCGCATTTTTGCCCAAGAAGGAGTTTATGGAATTAATTCAATGGAGAATGGTTTACATTATACTACCTTAGACCATGGAGAAAATTACCAGGAGATTAATCAATATTCCTATGAAACTGGCGAATTAATAGGAAGAATTCTGAAATCAACGGAACTAAAACTTCAGGATAATTCTAAAGTAATTAATATAGAAGATTACCAATTTAGTGCTGATGAAAGTAAATTATTAATTGCCACTGAAACAGAACAGATTTATAGGCATTCAACTCGTTCAGAGTACTATGTTTATGACATTAGTTCCAAAAAACTTTTTCCCCTATCAAATGGAGGAAAACAACAATATGCTTCATTTTCACCTGAATTAAACAATGTTGCTTTTGTAAGAGAAAACAACTTATTTATTAAGAACCTTAAGGATGGAACTGAAAAACAAGTTACTACTGATGGTGAATTCAATAAAATAATCAATGGTTCAACTGATTGGGTTTATGAAGAAGAATTCAGTTTTAATAAGGCATTCTTTTGGTCAACCGATGGGAAAAAATTAGCTTATTATAAATTCGATGAAACGGATGTAAAGGAATTTTCAATGACAACTTATAACTCCCTATATCCTTCTGAATACAAATATAAATATCCAAAAGCCGGAGAGAAAAACGCAGTGGTGGAGATATTTGTATACAACTTAAACAACAATGAGAATAGAAAAATAGACATAGGAAAGGAAACTGATCAATATATTCCCAGAATCCAATGGACTGCAAATCCTGATGTATTAAGTATTCAACGGTTAAACAGACTTCAGAATAAAATGGAAATACTCAATTGCAATCTGGCAACAGTATCCGAGGTTTCCTATAAAACCAATGTAATATTCACCGAAACAAGTAATACCTATATTGATGGAAGCGATGATAAACTTTTTTACCTTGAAGACAAAAAGCATTTCATTTGGCTAAGTGAAAAAGACGGATTCAATCATATTTATTTATATGATTTAAAAGGAAAGCTTGTAAATCAAATCACTAAGGGCAAATGGGATGTGACTAGTTTTTATGGAATAAATGAAAAAAACGGTATTGTTTATTTTCAATCTGCCGAAACATCACCCATGGAAAGAAACGTTTATTCAATAAATGTTGATGGAAAAGGAAAATCAAAATTATCCATTAATAAAGGCTGGAATGATGCAAGTTTCAGCAAAGGATTTAAAAATTTCATCAATGAATATTCTAGCGCCAATACTCCTGAATACATCAGTTTACATGCTGCCAATGGAAAAGAACTAAGAAAATTAAAAGACAATGAAGAGTTAAAAGGCACATTAGAAAAATTCAATTTCAGCAAAAAAGAATTTTTCAATTTTAATACCTCTGAAAATGTTCAACTGAATTGCTGGATGATAAAGCCTCCAAACTTCAATTCCAATAATAAATATCCTGTCTTTATTACTATTTATAATGGACCTGGTTCTCAAACTGTTAAAGATCATTTTGATGGATCCAATTACATATGGCATCAATACCTTGCACAGAAGGGCTACATTGTTGTTTCTGTGGACACCAGAGGTACAGGTGCAAGAGGAGCGGAATTTAAAAACCTTACTTATTTGCAACTTGGCAAATTCGAAACAATAGACATGATTGAAACTGCAAAGCATCTTGGCACTCTTGATTATATAGATTCTAAGAGAATAGGAGTACAAGGATGGAGTTATGGTGGATATATGTCATCATTGTGCATTACTAAAGGAGCTGATTATTTCAAGGCTGCTATAGCAGTTGCACCAGTAACCAATTGGCGTTTTTACGATACTATTTACACCGAGAGGTATATGAGAACCCCACAGGAGAATGCAAATGGTTATGATGAAAATTCTCCTATAAACCATACTGCCAAACTTAAAGGAAAATACTTGATTATTCACGGTACTGCAGATGACAACGTTCATTTTCAAAACACCGTTGAAATGACAACTTCTTTAATTAAAAGCAATAAGCAATTTGATTCTCATATTTATCCGGATAAAAATCATGGAATTTATGGAGGTACTACTCGTTTACATCTTTTTGGAAAAATGTCTGACTTCATATTCCAAAATTTATAAGAATTTATTTTACATAATTTAAATTAATAATTCTATACAATGGCAATTACTTCACCTATGGAAAAACAAAAGGAATTATTCGGACATCCTATTGGACTGTATGTTTTATTCTTCACTGAGATGTGGGAACGATTCTCTTATTATGGAATGCGTGCAATTCTGGTTTTGTATTTAGTAAGCGCAACTACGGGAGGGAATGCTGGTTTAGGTTGGACTTCTGCCGAAGCTCTTGCTCTTTATGGATGGTACACTATGTTAGTATATATTGTTTCCATACCAGGAGGAATTCTGGCTGATAAAGTTTTTGGGCAGAAAAAAGCAGTATTGATAGGTGGAATTATTTTAGTATTTGGACACGGAATTCTTGCTGTTGAAACAATGTGGGCCTTTTACCTTGGTCTTTCCTTGATAATTGCAGGAGTTGGCCTTTTAAAACCAAACATATCTACCATGGTAGGTGGACTATATAAGGAAGGTGATGTAAGAAGGGACAAAGGGTTTACAATTTTTTATATTGGTATTAACTTAGGTGCCTTTTTGTCGAGTTTAATTGTAGGATATGTTGGCGAAAGCATTGGTTGGCATTATGGTTTTGGACTTGCCGGAATTGCAATGGCATTTGGATTGGTAGTTTACATGTGGGGGCAAAAGTATTTAATTAATGTGGGTAATCTATTATCCAAAGCTGAACTAAACAATAGTGCTTCAATTGGAAGTTTGTTAAAAGATCTTTTTTCCTCTCCTTTACAGCTTATGATTTCATCTGTATTGATGCTATTCTCATTGTATTGGGTTTTTGCAGTATCTATTCCTTATGGTCTGCTTTTCATCTTCCTGACTTTAGTTACAGCTATGATGTTAATGATTTACAAAGATCTTACAACCCAGGTGATGAAGGATAGATATGTTGTAATGTTGCTATCTTTTATACTTGTAATTGTATTTTGGGGCGCATTTGAACAGGCCGGAGGTCTTATGAATATTTATGCTTCTGAAAAAACCGACCGAGCATTGTCTTTTACTTTACCACTAATAGGAAATGAAGTTCCTGCCACTTGGTTTCAATCCTTAAATGCCTTATTTATTATCCTATTCGGTGTTCTAATTGCAAATTTCTGGGCTAAGAGAAAATTAAAAAACAAAGAAGCCTCCTCCTTATTTAAAATGGCTATAGGAACCATTATAATGGGCTTAGGCTTTGTATTTATGGCTCTTGCAGCAAAGGAATACGAATTAAATGGTGTTAAATCGGCCATGTATTGGTTGGCTTTAGCTTATTTATTGCACACAATTGGAGAACTATGTTCTTCCCCGGTATCCTTATCCTTTATTACTAAAAATGCTCCGGTTAAATACGCATCATTAATGATGGGCGTTTATTTTGCAGCTACTGGACTTGGGAATAAAGTATCAGGAATTGTGGGTGAAGTCTCTCAAAGTGAACCGGTTAAAATTGAACTAGTTGCCTCCTCGGATTTAAACGAGCCATTTTTAATGAATAAAAAAAACAACATTGAAAAAGGCGAAAATTTCAGTTTAAACACTCTTATTTATGCTGAAAACAATCAATTCATTGCCATTGATAGTGAAACCAATGCCCCTGTTTTAAGTGTTATTGGATTTAAGGAAATAGAAAGAAAACAAGAAATCCTTGACATCCTATTAAATGAAAATGTTACTAAGGAAAATCCTTACCATTTAACATTTAATTTTACGCAAAATGAGCAAAGCAGCCAATCCGTAAATACTATTAATTCCTTAAATTATTCCGGAGTTTATTTAATTGATGAGGTTCAAACAAAATTAGAATTCAGAACCTTTCTTGGAATAACTGTTTTCACTGCTTTATTTGGCTTAATTGTGCTTTTATTACTTAAACCACTCAACAGACTTACTCACGGAGCGGAGGACAATGAAACAGAAATGCCAGAGCAGGAACTTTATCAAGTTGCTGATCCATCCATTAATTAATTCGTATGGTAAAATCCGATTTATCTTCGAATGAAGATTTTTTTAAAACCAATGTTTTAGGACACCCTGCAGGTCTTTTTGTGCTTTTTTTCACAGAGATGTGGGAACGCTTTTCCTATTATGGAATGCGCGCATTACTTGTTCTGTTTTTAACTTCCGCTTTATTTGATGAGGGATGGGCATGGCCAAGTGAATCTGCTCTTGCATTATATGGTACTTATACCTCCTTGGTTTATATAACTCCAATTTTAGGAGGATTTATAGCTGATAAATATATTGGATACAGAAATGCTGTTGTTTGGGGAGCTTTTTTAATGACCCTTGGACATGCATGTATGGCCTTAAATGCTGAATTTACCTTATATATTGGTTTGTTTTTTCTAATTATTGGCAATGGTTTCTTTAAGCCAAACCTTACCTCTATTATATCTCATATGTATGAGCACCATCCTGAAAAAAAGGATGGTGCTTACACAATTTTTTACATGGGAGTAAATGCAGGGGCTTTTTTAGGCATTTTATTGTGTGGTTATGTTGGGGAGCAAATTGGCTGGCACTGGGGTTTTGGCCTTGCAGGAATTTTTATGTTTTTTGGAATGTTACAGTTTTATTTTGCTCAAAAAATTTTCGGTAATGTTGGAAGCAAACCAAATAAGGATACAAGCAATCTTACTATAAAACAAAGCGTAGACAAATTAAATCCCTTTACATTTACTGATAAAATTTTTATATTTTTTAGTGCATTAATTGGTCTGGTTTGGATAATCAATGATCCTTTATCCAAAATTTGGAACAGAAATCTGTTTGATTTTACTTTAGCTGGGATGGACGGATCAAATTTTATGATTTTGTTTGCCTTAATTCTGTTTATTATATTATTGGTTTCAAGAATTGTTAGATATGATCCCGTAATCAGGGATAAAATGATTGCAATTTCCATTTTTGCATTTTTCACTGTTTTCTTTTGGGCAGCTTTTGAACAAGCTGGTGGTTCAATGACGATTTTTGCCAAGGATTACACAAATAGGGTTTTAGATGGTAATTCAGCAAATATATTTAGAATTGTAAATTCCTTAATTACAATAATTCCCTTAATCATAATAAATTGGGTACTATACAGACTTTTCAAACAAACATTTGCTAAATATGCCTTATCAAATATCCTATTAGCCATAAGTTTTTTTATTATTTGGATTACAGTAATTTTTATGCTTTATGATCAGTATTTGCAGAAAGACCTGGAAGTCCCTGCATCTTGGTTTAGTGTTTTAAACTCTTTGTTTATTATTGTTTTCGCTCCATTGTTTTCAAAACTTTGGGAAAGCAAATACAATCCATCTGTTGCAGTAAAATATGGTTCCGGACTAATATTGCTAGGAATAGGCTTTTTATCCCTTGCTTATGGCGCCTCTGGTATTCCTATGGGTGCGAAAATAGCATCTGTTAGTCTTATTTGGCTCGTATTTGCCTATTTATTTCATACTCTTGGAGAATTATGTCTTTCACCTGTGGGGCTTTCCTATTTAAGTAAATTAGTTCCAGGAAGGATGATTGCCTTTATGTTTGGAATTTGGTATCTTGCAATAGCTATCGGAAATAAATTGGCAGGAACAACAGGTGGTATGATAGATAAAATAACTGCTGAATATTCTTTAACAGTTTTCTTTTTATTATTCTTTTTTATTCCTGCAGCAGCAGGAATACTTATTATATTGCTACGCCCTTTGTTAAAAAGGCTAATGCACGGTATATATTAATCAAGTAATTAGCTTAAAAGTGATAAGGTACTAAGTCATGGAATTATAATTGTTTCAAAAATGGATCCAATTAGAAGTTTCACTTAAATCAAATATTCTACTTTTTTTAAAGTTTTATTTTAATTAAACAGATGTTGGTACTATATTTGCCTTTATTCAATAATTAATATAAAATCGCTATGAAAACTTTTATACAAATACTCCTTTGCTTTTTTCTTATATCATCAATTGCCTTGGCTCAAAAAACCAAAGATGTTGCATCTAAAACAGAAGCAAAAGGAAAAGAAACTGTTGCAAAAACCATAACCTGGATGAGTTTTGATGAAGCATTTGCAGCAAATAAAAAGAACCCTAAAAAAATAATGATTGACGTTTATACTGATTGGTGCGGTCCATGCAAAATGATGATGGCTAATACATTTACAAATGCTGTAATCATTGATTATATCAACAAAAATTATTATGCAGTTAAATTCAATGCTGAATCTGGAGAACCTGTGAATTTTAAAGATAAAACATACACTAATCCTGGCTTTGATCCTACAAGAGGGGGAAGAAATGCAACACATGAACTTACTCAGGTAATTGCCCCTGTAAATGGAAAAATTGCCTACCCGACTATTGTTTATATGGATGAAAACATGAACATACTTACTCCTGTTCAGGGATACTACCAACCTGAACAGATTGAACCTATATTAAAGTTTTTCGGGGGAAATGTGTATCAAAAGGAAACTTTTGAAGAGTTTCAGAAAAGCTTTGTAAGTGAATTTAAAAAATAACTATTCCCTACAAAAGGTTACGGTTATACAATTCAAAACAGCAATTCTGGCTGCTCCCCTACCAATTTTACTTTGCAGTCTTTAGGCTTCTTTTTCGGATCATAATGGTATCCGGTTATATCAAGTTCAGAGTACTTCTCTTGGATATCTTTATAAAAAGCATGGGCTTTATTTGTTTTATCAAAAGTGATATCACAAAAAATACTTGATTTGCTTATTCCCTTCTTTTCTAACTGATTTATCAGATATTCAGGATTATTAATATCTCCTGAAAAGACTATTTTTTTTGATTTTTCTGAAAATATATAACTATATGTTTGCATGTTTCTAACATGAAAATCTTTCGTATTTATATAATCAGCAAATGCTGTTTCTTTTATATCTATGAAATCAAAATACTTATTCGGTGTTTGCAATGAATGACTAAGGTAAGCTTCCAATGTGTTTTTGAATTCTAAATCAGGGAAAACAAGTTTTACAGGGGTGGAAAAAAGTTTACGGTAAATTAGAAAACTAGATAGGCTTCCTGCATGATCATCATGCAAATGAGTAATAAAAACATAATCGATTTCTTCCGAAATATTCAATTTTCTTAACCTGGGAAAAACAGAATACCCACAATCAACAAGTATTGTTTTATTATCAATATTAATTATTGCCGAAGAATTTCCATGTTTATAATCAAATGCGCCACCAAAGCCTAAAAATTTTATGTTCATAACAGCTTAATTAGCATTCAGTTTTACTAGAATTTCTGTTAAATGCTCCCCAATTGCTTCCAATGCATGCTGTTTTTTTTCATCCCTCAGGATTCCGGTTTCATCAACCTTATCATTTACTTTAGGAACTGCCATTTGATTGGGAAGAACAATTACCTTAATATTACTTAATATGGCACGAAGCGCAGCAAGTCCTCTTATGCCTCCCAATGCTCCAGGAGAAGCGCTTATTATTGCAGCAACTTTTCCATCAAATGCCGCCAATGGTTTAAAATTTGGAACTGGCCTTGAAACCCAGTCAATTGCATTTTTAAGAACTCCTGAAACTCCGCTGTTATATTCGGGCGAAGCAATTAAAAATCCATGGTTATGAATCATTAGTTCAAAAAGTTCTTTCCCTTTCTCTGGTATTCCCTCTTCCTTTTCCAAATCGCCATCATATAAAGGCATCGGATAATCTTTTAAATCAATAACGGTAACTTCTGCTCCTGCCCTTTTTGCACCTTCAACCGCATATTTTAATATGATTTTATTAAATGAACCCTTTCTCGTGCTTCCCGCAAAAGCTAATATACGTGGCTTTTCGTTCGTTTTTTTCAATTTTTTGAATGAATATATTAATAAAACATGATTCCCTTTTTTATTTTCACTTTAATTTACTCCTATTTTTAGGAAATATACGAAATATAGGCAATTTGAGTGAAGGTTATGCAGTTTATATACATAGTTTATTTACACTCGTCCTATTTGGCAGTATTAACAACAAATATTAATGAAAAATCACATGCAAATTATCTCTTTATCTAAAACCAATATTGTCAGCCGAAAAAAATTAGAAAATGAAGCATTTCACGTAAATACTTATGATGATAGGGCTAAAATGCTTCAAAATGTTTTAATTACAAGTCAGAAAATTCAAATAAGGTATTCTTTGAAATCTGCTAAAATTGTATTTAAAAAAGATATTATTGGCAATATTGAAATTTGGGTAAAGTAGCTCAAAAAACGTTGAGCAGAATAAATTAACAATTGCAAAACATTTCATAAATTCCAATTGTATTTTTCCTTCTCGAATAATCGAAATTTAATAACTAATAGGCTTTGACGGAATGCTTATTACCCTATGGTTATGGCAATAAGCCATGAAAGTGGTATTTAGTATAAAGTTATTATACTTTTACTTTATAAAGTTCTATTGATGAACTTAACCAACATATTGGAATTTATAAAAGATAATAAAAACTTAAAATTATAGTGCCCGGGGCTATTTACCCCGGACTCTTTTTTTATATTTGTCTTCTTATGCCAAAAAGCACAATAATAATAGCAGGGATTTCTGCTGCAATTTCCGTCATCTTAGGTGCTATGGGTGCGCATGCATTAAAAGATATATTACATCCTGATCTTTTAAATAGCTTTGAAACCGGTGTACAATATCAGTTTTATCATTCTCTTGCTTTAATAGGTGTTGCCTCTTTACAATTCAATTATCAAAGTAAATTTTTCAGTTTTGCCAGCTGGTCTTTTATAATAGGAATTATTTTGTTTTCAGGTTCTATTTACCTGCTTACTTTAAGGGAATTATTAAATATGCCGGGTTTAAGAATACTTGGCCCAGTAACTCCATTTGGTGGCATTAGTTTAATTCTTGGCTGGATATTTTTAACACTTTCCGGATTTGAAATCAAAAAAAAATAATTATAAAAAAATTCATGAGCTACAAAAAGTATCATTTATTTATGCGGAAAATTGCAGATGTACACCTTGCCTCTGCTGTTCTTCATTGGGATCAGGAAACTTATATGCCTGCCAATGGTGCATTATATAGGGCACAACAATTGTCAACTCTGGCAGGCATTGCACATGATCTAGCAGTAAAGGATGATTTAGGTGAACTTTTACAGAATCTTAACAAAGATTCATCCCTTTCCCTGGAAGAAACAAAGAATGTAAAGGAATCTTTAAAGGAATACGAAAAAAGAAAAAAATACAGTACGGAATTTGTTGAGAAAATGAGCATTACCGTTTCTGAGGCTTTTCAAGCTTGGCAAAAAGCGAAAAAAAACAATGATTTTGATTTTTATGCTCCCTTTCTGGAAAGGATAGTTGATTTAAAAAGACAGGAATGTGCTATTATTGGATTTACTGATCACCCCTATGATGCCCTTCTTGATGAATTTGAACCAGGAGCTACAACCAAAGATCTTGAAAAATTATTTGAACAGGTAAAAGGCCAGCTTGTTGATTTTGTAAAAAAAATTTCCTCAAAACCACAAAATGAAGATTCTTTTATGTTCAAACATTTTGATGGGGACAAACAATGGGATTTTAGTTTGCACCTGCTAAAACAA
This sequence comes from Bacteroidota bacterium, assembly GCA_013696965.1. NCBI lineage: Bacteria > Pseudomonadati > Bacteroidota > Bacteroidota bacterium. Next base: position 62,768 of record JACCXN010000038.1, read on the forward strand.
ATTGGATACGACTTTGACTCTGGAAGACAAGACAAATCTTCTCATCCATTTACCATCCATTTTAACCCCCTTGATGTAAGGGTTACAACAAGAGTTAATGAAAATGATGTAAACGAAATAATTTGGAGTACAATTCATGAAGGCGGTCATGCACTGTATGAACAGGGTTTAAATCATGAAAATTATGGCTTACCCTCCGGAGAATATGTTTCACTGGGAATTCATGAATCTCAATCCCGTTTATATGAAAATAATGTAGGAAGAAGCTTGCCTTATTGGAAATCTAATTTTGATAAGCTCCAGCAATATTTCCCTGAAAATCTCAAAAACACGACTGTTGAAGATTTTTATAAGGCCATGAATATTGTAAAACCTTCGCTTATCAGAACTAGTGCTGATGAACTTACTTATCATTTTCATGTAATAATTCGATTTGAACTTGAAAAAGCATTAATTGAAGGTAGCATACAAGTAAAAGACCTTCCAAGATTATGGAATGAAAAGTATAAGGCATATCTTGGAATTGATGTACCTGATAATACAAAAGGAGTATTACAGGATGTTCATTGGTCTCATGGTAGTTTTGGTTATTTCCCTACTTATTCAATTGGAAGTTTTTATGCTGCACAATTTTTTGCCAAGGCAAAACAGGATATTCCAAACCTAGAATTGCAAATTGAACAAGGAAATATGCTGGAATTATTAAAATGGTTACGTGAAAATATACATAAACATGGAAAATTTTATACAGCCGAAGAATTATGTATTAAAGTTACAGGAAAAAAACTTAACTTTAATTATTTTATGGAATATGCAACAAACAAATACACCAACTTATATAAATTGTAAATGAAAACTCTTTTGATTATTATACTTATTACTGCGATCTCCTCATGTAAGACAAATAATAAAAACAATGCAAATACAGGAAGCACAACAACAGAAAATGTTTCAGTTTCAGAAAACAGTGCAGAACAAAAGATTGAGAAGTATGAAACGATTGAAATTAAAGAACCGGAAAAGCTTATTAAACCACAAATGGATAAAAAACCAGCCATAAAACAAGGTGATGGAACTTATTCACTTGTAATTTCCTTTTATAGCAAAGGGGAAGGCATTGATTTTAAAACTCAGGAGCAATATGCAAATTTTCTTGAAAAAAACAACCAAGGGATAGCATATGAGGAGGCAAGGTGGGGACGCGAGGGCGAAGTTGATTATTGTATCAATTTAAATAAGTTATCATCTATACAACAAAAGGAATTTATATCAGAAACCCGTTCCTTACTTGGTAAAAGTAATTTAGTGCATATAAACGAAAATCAACCCTGTGTTCATAAAAGATAGGTATTAATAGTATCTATTTTAAAAATTTTGAAGTAATTTTGCGTTTATCATTATATATATTTATTTATTCATTAAGTATTAATTTAAATTTAACATTATGATTGAAATCGGTTTAAAAGCTGAAAATGCTACCCTAGCAGATATTGGATTGAAGAATGTAGCCACAGCTTTTTGGAATTTAACACCGGCTGAACTTGTTGAAGAAACATTACTAAGAGGCGAAGGAGTATTAACAGATACAGGTGCATTAGCAGTCGATACGGGAGAATTTACAGGAAGATCTCCAAAAGATAAATTTATTGTTTGTGACAACAATACCAAAGATAGTGTCTGGTGGGGTGATGTTAACATTAAATTTGATCCGGAAAAATTTGATCGTTTATACAACAGGATTACTGCTTACCTTTCTGGAAGAGAAGTATTTGTAAAAGATTCTTATGCATGTGCTGATCCGGAATACAGAATAAATATTCGAGTTGTTACAGAGTTTCCATGGTCAAACCTTTTTGCCAATAACCTTTTCCTTAGACCTACAAAAGAAGAGATACTAACATTCAATCCTGAATGGGTAATATTAAATGCACCAGGATTTATGGCAGAACCAGAGATTGATGGTACAAGGCAGCACAACTTTGCTATAATAGATTTTACAAAAAAAATTATTATTATTGGAGGTACAGGTTATACGGGAGAGATTAAAAAAGGAATTTTTTCTGTTCTAAACTATATTTTGCCACATGAAAAAAACGTGCTTTCCATGCACTGTTCTGCTAACGTTGGTAAAAAAGGAGATACAGCAATTTTCTTCGGACTCTCTGGTACAGGTAAAACAACACTTTCTGCTGACCCAGAAAGAGGGTTAATTGGTGATGATGAACATGGATGGGCAAATAATAAAGTATTCAATTTTGAAGGTGGATGTTATGCAAAATGCATTGATCTTACTAAAGAAAAGGAACCACAAATATTTAATGCCATTAAGGCAGGTGCACTTTTAGAAAACATTGAATTTATAGAAGATAGTCGTACAGTTAATTATTCTGACACATCAAAAACAGAAAACACCCGAGTTGCCTACCCTATTAATCATATTGACAATGCTGTTGAGCCTTCTGTAGGAACTGCTCCTAAAAATATTTTCTTTTTAACAGCTGATGCCTTTGGTGTAATTCCCCCAATTTCAAAACTTACCCCAGGACAAGCCATGTACCACTTTATTTCAGGATATACTGCCAAGGTTGCCGGAACTGAAGTAGGAATCACTGAACCACAAACCACATTCTCAGCGTGCTTTGGGAAAGCATTCCTACCTCTACATCCAACAAAATATGCTGATTTACTTGGCAAAAAGATGAAGGAACACAATGTGAATGTTTGGCTAATAAATACAGGATGGTCTGGTGGCCCATACGGTATTGGTGAAAGAATTAAATTGAAATATACAAGAGCAATGATAACCGCAGCTTTAAATGGAGAATTGGATAATGTAGAATATACCAAAACTCCCTTTTTCAAACTTGCTATTCCTAAATCTTGTCCAAATGTTCCTGATGAAATTTTAAACGCAAGAGATACCTGGAAAGACAAGTCAGCATTTGATACTAAAGCTGCAAATCTTGCTGGAGCTTTTGCTAAAAATTTCGAACAATATTCGAAATATGCAAGTGAAGAAATATTGGCTGCAGCACCGCAGGTTTCTTCAGTTAATGCTTAATTTGTAATTTAATAAATAAAAAACAGCTTTGTAAAATCGAGGCCACTGAAAAGTCTTTTTAAGACTTAAATGTTAATAAAAGGGAGTAGAAACGCAAGTTTATCTACTCCCTTTTTTATGTTTTTAATTAAAATGGATTACAGAAAATAACAACAATTAAAACCACCCCCCCGAAGAGGTGTTATAAAAATAAACAATCAATAATTTCACCCCTTCGGGCAATGTCATTAAGTTAAGGAATTTTTTGAAAAAAAAAGCTACGGTTGTTATAATTTTGTAGTTGACAAAATAACATAACTATAACTAAAACCGTAGCTGTAATGAAAGATGTAAATTTAAAAA
>JACCXN010000039.1 GCA_013696965.1 Bacteroidota bacterium
AAAGCTCTGTAGCTTATTTTGCCAGTTAAATATTCGGCAACTAATTCTTCTTTTGTGATTTGTTTTCTTTTCATTTTGTGCGAATAAATTTACAGTTTTTTCTGTAAACCTATTTCAGGACGAGTCAGTCTTGTTTAGGTGCTGTTAGGCAGTGTTCATTATCTTCCAGATAATTGTTCAATAACAGAATCTAATTGTCGGTCATACTTTGTCTTAAAATCGTCTGGTTTTTTATTTATTTCTAAGTCAGGACATATTCCCTTGGGGTTATATTGAAAATTAGGCATTCGCATTTTAAATTGTGCAGTCGGTATTCTTACCAATAATTTAGAATAAGGAAGTTGAAACATATGTCCACCGTCATTGCTGTAATAACTTCCTTGGGTGCATTCGCCATATAACTTACCAATTTGATTGTCTTTTAACAGAGATACAAAATGACCTGTTGTTGAGAAGCACCCACCATCAATGAGAGTTATAATTTCGCCTTTGTGATATTTCCTTTTACCTTTTTGCTTTTCGAACCACCAATAATTCTTTTTATCTGTTTCAACCTCGCAGTGCAAATTATTAATAAATTTAGTTGTTGCTGTGTCAACGTCATTTATATATTGAGGACTTGTGCTATAAAATTTCCATTCAGCAGTTTTTTTATACTTTTTACCAACATACTCAAAGTAATAATATGGTTTGTCAGTTAGATATGAAAATAGATAGTTTGATACTTCTGCTGAGCCTCCAGAATTGCCTCTGACATCAATAATCAAACTGCTTATTTTTAATTTCTCAACTTTTTTGAAAAAATCATCGATATATTTTTTGTAATTAATTTTGTAATATTCGAAATCACCAATATAAAATGTGTTGACTGTAAGAATCGCAATTTTCCCTTCTTTAAATTCTTGGTGAATTGGTTCAACAATTCTTCTTGTATTTTTAGTAAATTCTCGATATTCAATTCCTTTCAAAACAGTAGTCGCATTGTTGCCAATACTGTCAAGGTAATCAAGTTTAAATGTGTTGGAAGAATCGATAAAAAAGTAATAAAAAGGGAATAATTGAAAAGTGTAATTCATGCCAGTTTCATTTTCGCCTTCAAGACTTATGTATGGTTTTACTTTTGAAACAATTTCCGAAATACTTTTATCATTAATTTTCAAAATAGTTTTACCAATAAAGGAATTGTATTCTTCAGTCCCCGATTTGCTAATAATAAACTTGTCACTGGCTTTATAAACACTAAATGGAAAAACTAATTCATTTTGTAATTGTTTTTTAATTGTAGAGTTCTCAACCCAAGTATGGCCGTCTTTAATTTTTGATAATAAAAGTGAAGTTTTGCAATAATATTCGATGGTAGTTAAATCTGTCTGAATACTTTTACGTAAACTGTCGTAGCAGTTGTCAAAGACTGCTTTTTCAGTATGCATAAATTGCCCTGGATGAATAGTATTTAATAAATCGTAAAGAATACCTAATTCGTTAATTATTGAATCTTTTTCTAAAGTCTTTATGAAAAGTGGATTTTCTGTTGGATAAATATTTTGTCCAAGGGATACTGATGCAATAAAAAACAGTGGAAAAATGTATTTCATAAAAAGTGCTTTATTCTTATACCGCTAAAATGTTTTAAAATTAATGGTCGTCATGAATGCAAATAACTAAAACATATTTGAACAAACATAATATTTATTTTAGTTTCTCCTAATAGAATAGTAATGAATTTAATGAGCAGAAACGTGTGGGGAGGCGGAATGGCTCTTTTACTTTTGCCAATGTGTGAGAGGTCAGTGTGGAAGAGGCAAAAGTAAATGTGCCATTTCCTGCGCTGGCAATTTTAAATTTTGTGCGCGAGGTAAAAAGGATAAAGCACGAAGCGTTGGGCTGCTCTGTTTTTGAGAGTTATACAAAAGGTGTTAAATGCCTATGCCTAAATGATTGTGGCCTATTCTGTTCTTCCAAAAATCATACGCTATCATATAACGTTTCCTGCATACCCGCATGTGGGGCTGGTTTGCAGCGTTTCTGTCCACCGAGCAGCGAAAGGTAATAGAAAGAAATGACTTCTCAAAATGCACCAAGCACCCCACTTGAGGGTATGCAGTGT
>JACCXN010000040.1 GCA_013696965.1 Bacteroidota bacterium
AAAAGCCCGCTGGAATCAGCGGGCTCAGTATTTTTGAAATAACAAAAAAACAGGAACTACTTCATCCAACCTTGCGGGAAGAAGTGCCACCACCAATTGTTATTTAATAGATTCTGTTTCATTGTAGACTGCAAATATAAGTGAAAAATATTTAATTCTGCAAAAAAAATAACAGTAACATAAATAAGAGAATTTATGTATTGAGGCTATGAAAAACTTGGATCTATAAACACCTTCCTCTGCTTAAAAATAAAATATTTTTTATACTGTTTTCCAATTTTCACTTCTATTTATATGAATTAAGCCCCCTTAACTATAGTATTCCAAATTTAATTGCAATACCATATTTATTCTCCATCTTATTTAATTTTCCAAATAGAATTGGTGAAATAATTGGCACTGTCAAAGAAATTTCTTACTACCTGAAAGCCACATTCTCCAGCAAGCAGGTCAATTTCCTTAAGAGAATACTTTTTAGAAATTTCAGTATGAATTGCCTCTCCCTCTTTAAAGGGCACAACCATTTCCAATGCAGGAATTTCTACACTTTGAGAAATTTTACTAATAAGAAAACTACGTGCCTCACCACTCTCAGAATCATAATAAGGAGAATGTTCAAACAGATCGGGATTAAAATTTGCTTTCATCTCCCGGTTAATTCTGTGAAGCAGATTTAGATTAAATTCTTTGGTAACGCCTGCTTTATCATTATAAGCCGCCAGAATTACATCAGGGTCTTTCCGCAAATCAAAGCCAATTAACAGAATGTCCTCCGAAGCCATTGCATTAGCTATTTCTTTTAGAAAAATTCTGGTTTCCTCATTGGAAAAATTACCAATGTTAGAACCTAAAAAAAGTAAAACCTTCTTGCAGCTTTTTTCTAACTCTTTCAGGGCAGAAAAGTATTCTTTACAAATTCCGGCAACATTTATTTCAGGCAAATTGCTCCTGAAATCTATCAAAATACTGTTGATTGCATTTTGGGATATATCAACAGGAACATAAGTAAAATTCAATCCCTTCTTATTAAAATGGTTCAGAAGAATTTTTGTTTTAAATCCGTCCCCGGCTCCTAAATCAACTATTTTAAGAGCTTCGCCCGGATCCAACAATGAAAGAATAGTTGCCTTATGATTATTTAAAATTTCAAGTTCGCATCTTGTAAGATAATATTCCGGAAGTTCCATTATCTTCCGGAAAAGTTCATCTCCTCTTTTGTCATAAAAATATTTTGATTTTAAAAATTTAGGTGATGAAAATAATCCCTTAATAACATCTATTATAAAATCACTATCTGCTTTTGCAGGACTTACAATGTCTACGTCACTTTTTCTCATATATTTAAAGATGAAAAAGTCCTTTCATTAAGGTTGAAAGGACTTTTCTGTAACAAAAAATTTCTTTATTTTTTTCCCATTAATTCATCCAACACCTTTTTATCTATGTTTGGCTGATCGCTGTCTCCTGCATTCTTTTTTGTCTGAAACATCAGTTTTTGGGTGTAATCAGATTTTTCTCCCTTCATAAGAGAAACTATAGTCTTAGCATAAAAACTCCTTGCATCCTCTACACTTCTTTTTCCCTGTGCAACATCATTTGCAAGATTTAAAGCAAGATAATTTGCAGCTTCCTTATCGCATCTTGCTGCCATTGTTCCTTTGGTTCTTTCAGTTACAACACTGCCATCGTATTTTGCGATATCTGTAAATTTTTCAACCGGGACTTCATAATTGACAGATTGTAATAAACAATCCTTGTGAGGCATTGGGAAATTATGATCAATTTCTTCGTTTGTAACCATTGTCATAGCAAAATCGCCTTTATTGTGCCATACTAGTCTGTAATTAGTAACTTCATCAGGCACGCCATATTTATCAACCATTGCAGTAGCTGCTTCCTTAGGGGTGTCTTTCCAGCTTTTTACGTGATTCTTAACAGATTCCTTTGTCCAGCTTTGCTGTCCCATTGTTCCACTTTCTCCAGTGGTTGTGTTTTGTCCTCCGGTTGTAGTACTCTGATCATTACCTGATCCTGCCGTCCCGGAGTTACAAGAAGAAACAGTGAATCCAAATAGTGCTGTAGCAATTATCAATACTGCTTTTAATCTTTTTTTCATGGTTTTATATTTTTTTAGTTAAACATTTCTCTATTATCAAATTTACGTAACAATTACTAAAAAAAATGTCAGATTTATGACAGTAACCTCAGGTAAAAGAAAATATTTTTTCGTGCTGTATTTTAGAAAAAATATTGACTTAAATAGTTCCGGCTGAATGTAATCAATAGTTTTTTTTCTGTTGTGGACGGTTCAGTGCGTTTGGAAACTTTGCTACTTTCTATTATTATACCTGCTCATCAGATCCCGGATGCATGCATTCAGGAGTGCAATAAAAGCCTACCTTCTGCTATGCGCGCAATAATTTGCCTGCCCAGCATTTCTAAACTTTAGAGGGATAATAAGAAACCCTGGCTAAAATCCTTCCTTATCTGATAGTTTTTGCTTAATTTAATAGTTCCAAAACCAAAAACAAATGGAACAAAAATCAAAAGTGTGGTTTCTTGAAAATTTCAATTTCTTTTCTGAATTAACTGTAGATGAAAGAAATTTTATATGTAAGAACACCGAAATGAAATCATTTGAAAAAAATGAACCGGTATATTTTCAGCATAGTCCTGCCAAGAGTGTGTATTTTTTAAAGGAGGGAAAAATCAGGGTTTCCAAATATAATGAGCAGGAGGCAGAATTCCTGATTGCCATTTTAGGTGGCGGGGAAATTTTTGGTGAATCGGCAGTTGCCGGAAAAACAAAAAGAAATGAAGTTGCCATTGCCGAAGAAAAAACCATGCTTTGTGTAATGAGTGAAGAGAAAATGAAAGAACTATTGCTAATGGTTCCAGGTCTTAACCTTAAATTTGGTCGGATGATTGAAGAGAGGCTTGAAAAAACCCAAAAGCGGCTCGAGGATCTTACTTTTAAAAACAATGAGGAAAGGATTATTGGATTCATTAAAGAAACGGCACTAAAATCTTTAAAAGATGCCAACAATGAGTTTGTAATAGAAAACTCATTTACACATGAAGATATCGCCAAGCTTACTTCAACCAACCGTCAAATGGTTTCTTCTGTTATGAGCAGTTTAAAAAAGAAAAAGATCATTGATTATGACAGGAAGAATATCAGGATCCTGGAACTGGAAAAACTGGATTGCTGAGCCTGTTTTTCTGTCATTTTTATGACAAATTTTTTGTTTTCAAAATCTTAAATTTGAGTTAACGCTTATAGTTTTAACTTAAAAAAAAGATACATATGAAAAGTTCAGAATGGAAAGTAATCCAGGCAGCAAAGGAAGCAGGTTTGCCTGACCCGGGTTTTGAAATTGACCAAAACACAGCCATAGTTATAACAGACCCCCAAAATGATTTTTTACGCTCTGACGGTGTTGCCTGGCCCATTGTAAAGGACAGTGTAAAAAAGAACAATACCATTGATAATATGCTTACTGTGTTCAAATTATGCCAGGAACACGGAATGAAGGTTTTTATATCCCCGCACTGGTTTTATCCTGCGGATAAAGGCTGGAAATTTGGAGGAAGCCTTGAACAATTTATGGATTCAAAGGAAATGTATATAAGGGAAGGACAATTGGACCTGGAAGGGTTTGAAGATTCAGGCGCTGATTTTTTGGAGGATTTTAAACCATTCCTGAAACAGGAAAATATAATCCTTTGCAGCCCGCATAAAATATTTGGCCCTCAAAACAACGACCTGGCCCTTCAACTACGCAAGTACAATATCCAAAAAGTGCTAATGGCCGGCATGTCAGCTAACCTTTGTTTGGAATCACATCTTAGGCACCTGGTGGAACTTGGATTTGAAGTTGGGGTTATTGCCGATGCCAGTGCCAGCGCCATAGCCCCCGGAATGGACACTTTTGAAGCTGCTCTAATGAATTTCCGCATGATTGGCAGCCATGTTTTCAGTACGGAAGAATTTGAGCAAGAAATGGAAAAGGTAAATTTTTCTGAGGCATCCAGAACAAGATAAAAGCTGGTAATTTAAATGGATATAAAAATGAAAGCGCCCAAGGATGACAGGCTGATGCAAGCAATCTGGAAGGGGCAGGTAATTGCAGAGAGTGATGAAACATTGGTTGTGGAGGGGAATAATTATTTCCCTCCTGATTCCATTAAATGGCAGTATTTTGAAAAAAGCGACAACCACACTTTTTGTTCCTGGAAAGGAGAGGCCTCTTATTACGATGTGGTGGTAAAGGGAGAAAAAAACCATGGAGCTGCATGGTACTATCCTGAGCCATTTGAAAAAGCGGCAGAACTAAAAGATTATTTAGGCTTTTGGAGGGGTGTAGAGGTTAAACCGGTGGGCTGAATTTTAAAAGATAATATGTATTTAAAAAATAAATTTTTAAATGAGTCTTGAACCAACATTAAATCAAATACAAAAAGAATGGAATGAAACCTCTAAATGGGATTTCTCTGATTTAAAAGTTTTGTATTTGAACTGCACTTTAAAACGCTCTCCTGAAAAATCGCATACTGAAGGATTGATAAATCTTTCAGCCAAAATAATGAGAGAAAACAATGTAAAGGTTGAAATTCTGCGCCCTGTTGATTATGATGTTCCTCCAGGGGTATATCCGGATATGAGGGAAAAAGGATGGGATAAGGACGACTGGCCTGGTATTTTTAAAAAAGTAATGGCAGCTGATATTCTTATCATTGGTTCTCCTATTTGGTTAGGGGATAAATCTTCGGTTTGCACTAATACTATTGAAAGACTCTATGGGCAATCGGCAGAGTTGAATGAAAAAGGCCAGTTTACTTATTATGGCAAAACCGGAGGTTGTATTATAACCGGAAATGAGGATGGTATTAAACATTGCGGAATGAATATCCTTTACTCTTTGCAGCATTTGGGGTTTGTGGTACCTCCGCAGGCAGACGCAGGATGGGTGGGCGAAGCAGGCCCCGGACCTTCTTATCTGGATGAAAATTCACACGGGCCTGAAAATGATTTTACCAACCGGAACACCACTTTTATGGCCTGGAATTTAATGCATACAGCAAGAATGCTAAAAGACAGAGGGGGTATTCCTGCACACGGAAATCAACGCAAAATTTGGGATGCAGGGTGCAAGGTGGAGAATGAAAATCCGGAGCACAGATAAAAAACATTTTTCAAGGTTTAAATAAATTACGGCTATTAGGGAATTACTTCTAGAAATTGGAAATTTTTGTAAAATCTGGGTATTTAATATGATGTTTTTCAGATAATAGTAAAGGGTGAAAGAAGTTCCTGTAAGTTATTCTATTATGATTTTTTGCAGTTGCTACAGATGCTCCTCTTAATACCATCTGGTTTACCATAAACTTGCCAGTGCCATCACCATAGCCCCCGGAATGGACACCTGTGAAGCTGCATTAAAAAAAATTCAGCATGATATCCTGGCTTTTTACTTTTCTGATCGATAGTTAAAAGTAATCGGCTTTCCCGGTTTCATATTCTTGAAAAGCATGCACATATCTGTCAAGAAGTGAATATTTCCATGTTATTGGAACCTTTTCATAAGTGCCATTGAACAAATTTCTATTTTGATAATACTAAGTATCTATCCTCTAAAAGTATCCGATACTTTTCTTTGTACTCATTTGATAAAAAAGAATTATCAACCCACTCAATCGCAACAGGTTTGTTATTTATAAAACGTTTAAACACACCTTCAATTTGTTTCTCATTTAGCTCTAAAATTTTTCCAAGCCATTCAAAATTTTCGCGCCTTAATTTTTTCTTTTTCCCTTCAAGCGTTAAAGCAAGCTCCTCCTTGTTGCCAGGATTAACAATCACGACATTCAATAGATCGTAGGCAGGAGCAAGCACCCATTTAGTATCGGTATTAATCATGGAAAAATTTTTAAGGTGCATGTCATTGTTGCCAGTAAGAAAACTAAAAATGCTTAACTCTAAAAAATACAGTTTGTCAAGTAAAGTATCGCTGGAATATTCTCCTAAGGCTTTTCCAACCCTTTCCATAGAATTCTTGTATTTATCGAATGCTTCCAAAATTTGAAACATATCCAGCATGTGAATTTTTTCCCCGCTTTCTTTCCGGTCAATTCGTTTGGTGATATAAGATAATTCTCCCGATTGCAACCGTATCAAACTTGACTTCACTGTATGTATTCCAAAAGCTTCTGCGATCCGCATGGTTACATGCTCATTTTGAGGCATTTCTGGATAATGCTCTGAGGGAGGCTTGAAAATATAATTTCCGCCTAAAGCCCCAACAACTGTTAAACGACCTTTATTCCCATCTACCATAGTATCTTTAACCAATGACAAAGACAGTTTAGGTTGCACACCGGGTAAAGCAATACTTCGCTTCACTATATCCTTAGCTAACTCAGACATCTGATTTAATGAATAAGATAATAGAGGTGCTTTTTTTGTTCCGAAAAACGCTAAGCTACAATAATCGTGAAAATCACTTTCAATTTGTTTGTCCAGTTCTTTATAACAGTATAAACATTTCTTATTCATCTTCTTCCGGTATTGGTTTAACACTTACCGCTCCGATGCAATTTTTACAACAGGCCAAAAGCAATCCCATTCGGTCATTAGGATTTATTTTCCAGTTTTTTGCTGCGATTTCTAACAACCATCCTTCAGGAATAAGACCTTCAAAAAAGGGGAATAACCGATTTTCGCCATAAGGATGCTCAGTAACCGGCATAGAAAAGGTAATAAACTGATCAGGATACTTCGCAACATAATCCCGGTCATACTGGAAAGTGTATTGACCTTCGTTGGTTTCAGTAAGAATACCGGCAACTACATCTTTATAATATATTTCTGCTCGCCTCATGTTTTGGGGTTCTCTTTTTTTAGTTCTTTGCTGCTTACTGGAACTAATAAATGTCCAAACATTTTTAGGACTTGATTTACCTTTTCCAGTTTTACATTTTCTTTTCCCTGTTCAATTTTTCGTATAATGGTAAGCGCCACGCCAGCCCGTTCAGCGAATTGTTCCTGGGTTAGTTTGGCTTCTTTCCTTTTATCTTTTACAAATTGGGCTAAAGGCTTCATTATATGCGATCGCATTGATTTTAAGCAAATATACTAAATTATATGTGATCGCATATAAAATATTAAAATTAACATAAATTATATGCGATCGAATATAATTTATGTTAAGGTTCGATGAAAAAATTAAAAATTATGTATAAATATACCGCAAAAGCCGGTGGAAGCAGCTTGGGACAAACCATTTACCAATTGGATGAAGGAAATTAATAAATTATTTACAGTGGTACTACCTTTTTGGGATTTTGTGCATTTTAATCAATGATGTCTCAATATTCTTCCCCTCTCATAACATATATTCCCGCATTATTGTTTTTACTTTAGATATAAAATTTAATTGTAGTAATTTGTTAATTGTTTATAAACAAATATTTAAATATAGTCCATTTTTAGTCCATCCATTTAAATTTATTTCCATTTATTTAAATATTGTAATACCTTTGTTAAAGTGTTGTTAATGTTGAAGTTGGTAGGGATGTTGTTGTTTTATTGGTAACCTAGAAAAAACAAAATTTAATTGTTGTAATCTCTCGGGCTCCACAATTTAAAACCTCAACCAATTAAAATTTCAAATGGTTGAAGTTTTTTTACTTTTTTTACTCCTTCTTATGATTAAAAGAATACTTGTATTGCTGCTTTGTTTTTTATGGATTGGTTTGACTTTTTACCGTCCGGCAGGATTATTTCAATCCATTGGCACTTTGTTTACTTATTCCACAGGAGTTTTTTCACTTCGCTCCCCCGATGCGAAGGTTGGAAATATTGAGTTGAAAAGCCAGGGTAAATTTGAAGTTGACATTCACATTGACATTATAGGAATTCCTCATATTTATGGAAAGGATGCCTCTAATGTTTCTTTCGGTATGGGGTATATGCATGCACGTGACAGGTATTTTCAAATGGAAATTATAACACGGGTTGTACAAGGCAGGCTTGCTGAAGTATTAGGTAAAAAGGTAACATCATCGGATATATTCTGGAAACCTCTTGAAATTGAAGTGAAAGCAATGGAAGTGCTTAGCGAACTGCATGTAGAACAACCGGAAGTCTATAAACAATTAATGGCTTACAATGCAGGGGTTAGTTTTTATATTGACCAGGAAAAACCAAATAACAATTCACCCGAATACCGTCTGCTTGGGTTTGCACCCAGAAAATGGGAATCACATTATCCTGTTTTGCTTTCATGGTATATGAATTATATGCTCACCTATAAAGACAGGCATGCAGAGCGCGAACAAGTGCTTCTTAGTTTGCCTGCTAATTTAATTGAGGAATTATATGGTTTAAACAATGAACAGTATCCTTTTATAATAACAGATACAACATTTACCACTGTAATACCTGAGAATTCCAGTCCTGTTAAAGTATTTGGAAAACTTGATAAGCAAACTGAAACAATAGGAGAAAAAGAACTTAGGCAATCAATAGGAAGTAATAACTGGGCAGTAAGTGCAAACAAAAGTGCCACAGCAAGGGCGATGTTATGCAATGATACCCATCTGGATATTTCATTACCAAATCCATGGTATGAGGCACACCTGGTTTGTCCTGAATTTAATGTTTATGGTTTCTCTATTCCATGCAGTCCTTTCATAATTTCGGGATACAATGAAAATATTGCCTGGGGTATTACCAATGGCGGATGGGATCTTAGCGATCGATTTCTTTTAAAAACAAATCCAGACAATAAAAATGAATACTGGTATGAGGGTGCTTGGAAGAAAATGCAGGAAAAGCAATATGTAATCAGACAAAACAATGCTAAGGATACAGTTGTAAAACAGCAATTCACTATTTATGGGCCTGTGGTGCATGGAGAAAAGCAGGTATATGCCCAAAAATGGTACCCTGCTGGCAAAACCTCTTCTGTAATTTCCTTCAATTATTTGGCAAGGGCAAAAAACTGGGAAGATTTTAAAAATGCGCTTTCCTACTTTTCTTACCCTCCTCAAAATTTTGCCTATGCCGATAAACAAGGAAACATCGGTATGATTTCAGCTGGAAAAATGCCTTTACGGTATGCAGGATATAAAGGAGGATTACTAGATGGTAGTAAAAAACACAGGGAACAATTTGTTCCTTTTTCGTCACTTCCACAGCAGTTTAAACCAGCTCAGGGTTTTGTATATTCTGCAAACCAAAATCCTGCAAACACGGATTATTATATCGAGTATGATTTTCATGACACTTATAGGGCAAAACGAATATTTCAATTGCTCGCACAAAACAAGAATTTAAGCATTAAAGACATGAAAGCAATACAGGCAGACCGCAAGGATATTGGAATTGAAGATATAAAAGCGCTCATTAAAAAATACAAAAAAGCAACCGGAAAATGGAAATTGATTGAACCTCTGGAGCACTGGAATGGAGAAATAAGTGCATCATCAAAAGAGGCAATACTTTATTCATACTTTGCTTATTGTTTGCGCAACACTTTTCAAAAAATCCTTAAATCAGAATTTGAGATAACTGAAATTGTAAACAACAGCAATCTTGTAAGTTTTCTCCTTAAAAATGACACTTTTAGAATAGGTGAAAAAACTATAGTAGTCAATGATTTCCTGGAAGAGTGTTTAAAGGCTACCCAGGAACATTTGCAAAAAGATTTTGGCGAGGATTACAATAAAGCGGATTACTCCTATTATTCAAGTTTTGACATTAAGCATCTTGTTCATTTCCCAGGTTTAGGTGCAAAAGTTACTGATGCAGGAGGAAACGTAAATACCCCAAATGTAAATACACAACGAGTACATGGAGCATCCATGCGTTCCATTATAATTATGGATGAAAAACCCAAAGCATTAACTGTGCTTGCAGGAGGCCAAAGCGGAAGGGCAAATAGTTCTAATTATAAGAACCAGCTCGAGGATTGGAAGAATGTTTTATACCATAAGGCACAATTTACTGCAAAACATGAAGAGTTAAAGAATATAAATAACGTTATATCCATAAAGGCTGATGAATAAAATATTAAAATATATACCCCTGTTAACCGGGATTCTTGTACCACAGCTTTTTTTTAGCCAGTATTGGATTGTACTTACTGTTTGGATTTTTACAGGTTATTTGCTTTCTTCAAATTTCAGGAATATATTCATTAGCACTTTCATTCTGCAATCAGTTATTGGTACTGTTTTATTCTTTTTATGGTCCTCAAATGCTTCTGATTTCCTTCTGGAAATTCCAGTTTCATTTAACCTTCCTGGTTTTTTAATGCCGCTTTTTGCAAGCCTTTTCAATGCCTTAAATGTTGCTTTTTGCTTACTTGCTGGAGCAACAATTGCCAGGATAATCCAAAGAAGGAAGTTTGCAGCTTAAGAAGCGTTTCAAAAGGGATTAAGTTTTAAATGTAGCCTGGTGAAATTTGCTAATGCAACATAAGGGCTTAAGGCAAAAAGGGGGGCAAGGGTCTAACGCAACAAGTCGATAAATTTATAAATTGATTTGTGCGATTAGTTATTGAATTCGCAAGGTGTAATCTAAAAGATGAATAAGCATACTTATTGCAATCAATACAGTTCAATCAGCGTTTTTTCTCCACTGCCTTTGTATCCCCTGTACATTCTGTGGGAATTATGGATAAATTTTACATTTCCTTCTTTATCCATTGCCACGAGTCCTGCATGGCCACCAAAGGGTGTTAATTTCTCTTTCATTGTTTTCTCACAGGCCTGGTTTAAATCAATGTTGTGGTATAAAAGCATGGACGAAATTTCATGAGCAACAACTGCCCGAATAATTGATTCACCTTTTCCTGTGCAGGAAACAGCACAGGTTTTATTGTTGGCATAGGTTCCTGCACCAATTAATGCGCTATCTCCAATTCTAAATTCATTTTTGTTAATAAGGCCGCCAGTTGAAGTTCCGGCTGCAAGGTTTCCTTCCTGGTCAAGGGCAACAGCACCTACGGTTCCATGTTCTTCCTGGTTTCTCTTTTTCTTTTCTTCCTGCCATTGATCGTATCTCTCCTGAGTGAAAAAATAATGTGGTGGCATCATTTCTAATCCTATCTGCATTGCATAATCTTGTGCTCCTTCATCTCCCAGGAAAATATTTTCAGGGTTTTCCATTAATGCCCTGGCTAATGCAATAGGATTTTTAACAAACATAACTCTGCAAATTGCACCAGCCTTCATTGTTTTTCCGCACATAATGGAAGCATCCATGCGGTTATTTCCATGTGTGGTAAATACTGATCCTTTGCCGGCATTAAACAATGGGTCATTTTCCAGGATTTTTATTGAATTTTCTACCGCATCAAGACTAGTTCCGCCTTTTTCCAGAATTTTATATCCTCTTTCCAGAGATTTTTTTAAACCGGATAAATAATCCTTTTCCCTTTCAGGAGTCATTCCATAGAAGGGGAGCCTACCCGCGCCTCCATGAATTGCAATACCCCATTTTTCCATTTTATTTATTTTATAAAAGCAAAAATTATCAGATATATAAAACCAGTAACAGCAATTAATCCATGAACAATTCCCAGCCATTTTGGAATTGTTTTGCCGGTCATATCTTTTATAAACATAATAATTCCTCCACCTGCAGCAATTAAAAACAATACAGTTGCTTCAATTGGTCCGGGGCCTTGCTTAAATGAGTAAATAATTAATAGGATTATTCCTGCGGCTGCCAAAGGACCATGAGAAAATACAATTCCTTTGGGTGTTTCTTTGCCTTGAAGAACAAAAGTCAACAACACCATTCCCAATATGGCTGCCAGGGCAAATAAGGCAATTGCAGTATAAATCATGCTTATTTAATATTAATGTTCAATGATTACTTTTGATAAAAGATCTGTAATTGCCGGGCCCTCTATAACTGTTCCGTTTAAGTCAAATCTACTTCCATGGCAGGGGCAATCCCATGATTTCTCAGCACTGTTCCAGTTAACAATGCATTTCATATGAGTGCAAACGGCTGATAAAGTATATACCTTATTATTTATATCCCTATATGCAGCGATCTTTTCCCCCTCTACACTAATTACTTTTCCTTCATTTTGTTTTATCTCTTTAAATTGATCCACATCCGCAATTCCTGGAAGATCTTTCATGTATTCTCCCATTACATTCAGGTTTTCATTAATGTAATTTTTTGCTGCTTTCAATGGATTGTGCCTATTTATGTCATACATTTTAGCATAAGGATTTTTTATTCCATTGATTGTGTCAGAAATAATCATTCCAGCTAAAGTTCCATACGTAAGGCCATCCGTTGAGAATCCTGTTCCTGTAAAGATGTTTTCTTCAATTTCTCCGATATAGGCTAATCCATCTGCAGAGCGGTAACTTTGTGCCGCCCATTGATATTCTATAGATGCAATATCGAACCTCTGCCTTGCAAATTTTTCCAGTGCTTCGAATTTTTTCCTTGTATCCTCTGTTTGCCCTACTTTATAGTGTTCTCCCACAAGCACTAGGAACTTTTGATTCTCAGTTGTTGTATAGGTCCGGAAGGAATGGTGCTGGTTTTTTGTTAGGCCCCAGTAAATGCCCTGAGGAGGATAATTCTCAGTGTTTTTTAATTTAACAGCAATAGCATCTTCCCGGTAAGGGGAAATAGCACTTTGAATGGCATAAGCACCCTTAGGAGTATGGCTGGCCAATATAATATGTTTAGCTGATATTCTTGCCAGTGATGTTTCCAAAACACATGGACTGGCAGCCTTAAAATCCAAAACCCTGGTATTCTCAAATATTTTGCAGTTATCATGGGAAATTGCTTTTGCCAGTGCTTTTACATATTTCATAGGATTGAACTGGGCCTGGCCCTCAATACGAACTGCCGATTCTATTTTAAATGGCGTTAAAAGCGATTGCGACAGAGTAGGGGATAAACCTGCTTTTTCTAATGCCTTATACTCTTTTTCTATTGTTTTATTTTCTTCTTTTGATTCTGTAAACAAATGCCAGGGAGTTCTGTAAAAATCACAGGAAATAGAATATTTTGCAATTGTTTGTTCAATCAAATCAATTGCAGAAGCTCTTGATTCTACAACATTCTTGCTTGTTTTTTTATCAAATTTTGAGCTTATGTGATAAAGCCGGCTATCAACTGTGGAATATAGATTTCCAGTAGAAAAGCCTGTAGTTCCACCTCCAATTTCCCTTGCTTCCAGTACCGCTACAGATTTTCCACTCTCTGATAACAAATGAGCACAGGTTAATCCCGTTATGCCCCCTCCAACAATTGCCACATCAACAGAAATGTCCTTTTGAAGCTTTGGGAAATCAACTTTTTCAGTCGTTGCTTTCCATATTGAGTTTTTGTTTATCATAATGCATGTAATTTATTCGTTTTTTAATTATTCCTTTAAGGAACTCAAGAATGATAAAGCATTTGATTTTTAATTGTTATCCCCATTTATAGGAAGCCATGTTTTATTCATTCCTGTTTTTACATTTTCTGGGCATGGCATTTCAAAAAAAATTATATTAAAACCTTCATTAAATTTAATGGATTTAATCGATATAAAAAAGTTGCTTTAATGGATACTATTTTATGAGATTATTCCCTGAAGAAAGGCATTAAGTGAATTGAATTTCCGAATTTAAATCAACATTCTTTACCCTTGGTTTTCAAAAATACACAGTTAACATTTCACCCACATTTTGCTTTAAAAGGGTTTTGGTTTTCTTTTGATTCTGTTATAAATCATATCCCATTCTGATTGAAATCATAATTATAGGTAGGGTGACAAATTATTTTTGTACTAGTTAAAACTCCAATTGTTCCATGAAAACTATTTTAATTCCTACCGATTTTTCACCAAATGCTGACAAAGCCCTTGATTATGCACTTGAGCTCGCAAATACTTATGCATCAAAAGTAATTTTATTAAGTGCCTGAGATCTTCCTCATCAAAAGTCAACAATGTTTTATCCATTAAAGAGCTTTTAAAGGAAAAGACGGAACAGGAATTAGTAGCCCTAAAAGAAAAGCAACAGGAAAAATATCCTGATTTGCATTTTGAGACAGTAATCATGATGGGGGAAACTGCAACAGTAATAAAAATATTACGCAAATAAAAAGTGCAGAATCGCTCAACCTGCTTTTGTATTCCAGTATTGCAACTGGAGTTTCGCTTATAATCTATGGATTTTTAAAAAGCCTACTTACATAAAAAAGTGCTATTCGTGGTATTTATGAAACTGTTGGCCTTGGAGGAATTGCAGCTCTTGTTGCTTTTTACTCCGGAGCATTTCTAGAAAAGATTCTTTCCAATTGAAAATATTTCATATGTAGATAATTTGTTATTTTTTAGTTGTCATCCCGATTTATCGGGACGCCAGGTTATCTTCATTAGTGTTTGTGCACTGTTCGGTGCATGGCTATTTCATATGTATATAATTTATTCGTTTTTTTAATTATTCCTCTAAGGAACTCATGAATGCTAAAGCATTTGTTTTTTAACTGTCATATGGCAAAGCCATGTTATATTTATTAGCGTTTGTGAACTGTTCGTGCATGGCTATTTCATAAAGTGATAAAAAAACGCTATTGCACTATCTATAAACCACACCCTGATGAATAGCATTAATTTTATTTCCTGGCAAATACCTTAATTCATACCCTGGCTTCGATTTTTGAAACCTAGTTTTCTTTGTCTTTATATTCTTTTTATTGGCAGTTTTTACAGGAAGAAATGGGAGCCTGCACTTTTGCACTTTCATTGTCTGAAGCCCCTAAAACATTCCCACTTATTTTTGCAAAATCCAACTGAATATTACCCAATATATTCACTTTTTGTGGAATTAATTCCCTTATTTTTAGCCTTTTAGTCATTTATTTACCTAAGTTAAAAAGGGCATTGGTTTGGCAAGTATAGAAGGCAGCAGGCAGGCCAAAAGGAAGCATGCAGGTAAAATAATTTAATTTCCTGAATGATGTTTGGGTTAGAATAGTGCAAATCATTCATTTTTATTCTTTGCTTGAGTTTACAAGCAATTGCAAAATAATGAAATGGATTTTTTTGCTCAATTTTTTGAAGAAAATTTATGGGTGTTTTAATTAGAAATTTCAAATTTAAATGCCTTCAGGGGTTTTTGCAATTGGTATAAAAACATGAAAATCAATAGTCCTTTTAGCTGGAGAAATAGGTTTGTAATGCTATTGAATTTTCATTATTTTTAGATAAAAGCAAAGCAATGGAAAAAATTTAACACCTTTTTATATGAACCATTAAAAAGCCTAAGCATAGCAGGGGAATGCTACAAGGAATAAATTTTTTTAATACTGTTATCCTTGATTTTTAGGAACAATAGAATTTTTTGCAGATTCAAAAAATCTGAAACTATATATTTTGAGCTAATTTTTAAAACAAGATTTTATGAAAACCATACTCGTGCCAACAGATTTTTCTATAAATGCTGAAAAAGCGCTGGAATATGCGCTTCATCTGGCATTGTATTTTTCATCAGAAATTATTTTGTTGCATGCATGGGAGCTTCCCCATCAAAAATCGGCCATGTTTAAATCATTGCAGGATATGGTAAAGGAAAAAGCGGAGAACAATCTTAGGGAATTAAAAGAAAAGGCTCAATATAGATTTACTGAACTTAAAATAAGATCGGTTATTATGATGGATGAGCCTGAGGATGCTATAAAAAGTGTTGCACAAAAAATTGGGACCGATCTTATAATAATGGGAACTAAAGGAGCTTCGGGCCTTAAAAGCTATTTTTTTGGTAGCACCACCAATGATGTAATTGAGGATGCACCCTGCCCGGTGTTCGCTGTTCCTGAAAAAGCTGAATACCGTAACATTAAAACCATTTGTTATGCCCTTGATTTTGATCATGATGAAATCCATGTTATTGGCTCACTTATTCCAATGGCAAAAGTATTTAATGCTAAAATAATTTTGACTCACATAACTGACAATTTAAAGCAAAAAGAGGAAAAACTTAATAATTTTGCTGAACAAGTAATCAAACTATATCAATACAATAATATCGACACAGCACTTTTATATGGGGAAAATATAGTTGCTAGTCTTGTAAATTTTGTGGAAGAAAACCAGGTGGATATTGTTTCTATTGCAAGGAAAAAACGGGATTTTATAGAAAGGGTTTTCCACAAAAGCGTATCCAAAGAAATGACATTTTCCTCAACTATTCCAATTATAATTTTCCAAAGTTCACTGCTTCCACTTGATGTTCAGGGCAAGAATGAAGAAAAATCCTCCTTTTTTTAATAGAGGACTTAGCTTCATATTATAGTAAAACCAGTTGGATTAAGCCTGCAGGGATAAGAATTGTTGTTGTATAAAAGCAGGGCTAAAGAAAAACAAAATAACTAGTTTGCTATTTCAAGTTCCTGTTTCATGTAATATGGTTCTCAGGTATTTTCTGTTCAAGAATTTCCAGGCAAAGATTCCTGATTTACAACTATTATTTCAAAGGAATTCTTTTTAAAGTCTCAAGTAGGAAACTCCAGTATTTTTGAACAGAACTAATTTGAACTTTTTCATCAGGAGAATGTGCTCCGGTAATATTGGGACCAAAGGAAATCATTTCCATTCCCGGATAATTTCCTCCAATTATGCCACATTCAAGTCCTGCATGACAGGCATTTACGTGAGGTTCTGAATCAAACATTTCCCTGTATAGCTTGCTCATTAAAGATGCAATTTTAGCGTCTGGTTTTGGAGTCCAGCCAGGATAGTTACCTGCTAATTCAACCTTGGACCCACACTGCTCAAATTCATTTTTAATTTCACCTGCGAGTTTCATTTTCTCCACATCCACAGAACTTCTGGTAAGGCACAAAATTGTATAGCTTGTGTCTTTCAAAAGAACACGGGCCAAATTGTTGGAGGTTTGCACCAATCCGTCAATATCGGGACTCATTGAGTAAACTCCGTTCGGGCAGTTTTTTATTGCTGATAATAATTCTCCCTGGAATTTATCGCCAATTACATTAAGTGGAGCCTCCGTTTGCTGAACTAGTAAAGATAAATTGGGATCTGTTGTTTTGAATTTCATTTTTAAGGCTTCGGCTTCCCTATTTGCAAAATCCAAAAAAGCCTGTTCCTTGATTTTAGCTAGTGCAACAACTGCAACAGATTCTCTTGGAATGGCATTACGCAGGCTACCTCCGTCAATGGATGCTATTTTTAAATTGAATTGTTCCCCAGCTTTAAGCAGCAATCCGTTCATTAATTTATTTGCATTTGCTCTTCCCTTATGGATGTCCATACCGGAATGCCCTCCGGTAAGGCCTTTGAGCGTTAGTTTAAAACCAATCATTTCTTCCCTTGTTTTAACCTGCTCAATATTTCCTGTTACGGTAACATCAATTCCACCTGCACATCCAATGGTAAGTTCTGTGTCGTCCTCGGTATCCAAATTAAGCATGATTTTAGCGGAGAATAAGCCTGCTTTTAGGTTCAAAGCACCTGTCATACCTGTTTCTTCATCAATTGTAAAAAGCGCTTCTATGGCAGGGTGAGCAATTTCTTTTGATGCCAACAAAGCCATAATTGTTGCAACTCCAATTCCGTTGTCAGCGCCAAGTGTAGTTCCTTTTGCCCTTACCCAGTCTCCCTCAAGTTCCATCTGTATGCCTTGCAAATCAAAATCAAAAAGGGTATCGTTGTTTTTTTGGTGCACCATATCCAAATGACTTTGAAGCAGTATGGTTTCCCTTTGTTCCATTCCAGGAGTTGAAGCTTTTTTTATGATTACGTTTCCAATCTCATCTTCCATGGTATCCAGGCCAATGCTGTTACCAAAATCCTTAATAAATTGTATAACCCTCTCTTCTTTTTTTGATGGCCTTGGTACTGCATTTAAATCTGCAAAATAATTCCACAATGCCTTAGGCTCTAATGCCCTTACTACTGAATTAACTGTTAGTTTTATTGCTGATTCTAATTCCTGGTTGGTTTGCATAATTCAAGGATTTTAATATTTTAGAATTACAAAGATAAGAAACACTTTTAATTGCAATGGAAACCATTTTAAGCTTTGGGTTCTGTTAAATTTTGTTCCAAAACCCATGGAATGTTTTTTGAATGCAGCATTTGTTGCATGTTCTATCTGCAAGAGATTACCCCCTTAGGTGGGAATGACAGCTTGTTGTTTTTTAGGATTAGAAATAGTGTTCTTGATTCAATAATCCTGAACAACTGTTTCAAAAGTATATCCTTGTTCTGGAATTTCAACATTTAGAAAGCCTGATTCTATTAGTTTTAATTTAAAATCTTGCTGAACTTTGTATTCCCCATGTACCATGAAAATTTTCTTTACCTGTGTTTTATCCTGGCAAGAGCAAATCGAATTTAAAATTATATAATATAGCTATTGTTTTTACTTAGGATAAATACAAAATAAACTTTAATAAGAGTATTGCTGCTATATCCAGAGTTTGTTGCTTTTGCAAAGTGCTTGCTTTTATTTATCTTTGTAATAATTAAAATAGCAGAAGAATCAGCATATTCCTGCATTTATGAGGAAAATTGAGTATTTGATGTGAATACTGAATAAGCGTTATTTTATTCAATAACTATAAAAAAATCTAATTTAGGTAATTATGTTGCGGTTTTATTACAATGAACAATGGAAAGAATTTAAACTTGAATACGATTCCCAACTTCGATATGCAATTTCTGATTTCGGACGTATCATTAGTTTTGTTGATGAAATTGAAAATGGCAGACTATTAAAAGGCAGTATTACCGTTGGGTATAATGTATTTAAATATAAGATATTCAAAAAAAAGAAAATCATCAACAAGCTTCAATATGTTCACAGACTTGTTGCCCTAAATTTTTTGCCTGAACCGGAAAAGGATCAAGTGTATGTTTTGCATAAGGATTACAAAAAGGAAAAAAATCATGTAGATAATTTAAAATGGGCAACAAAACAGGAGTTGGTTGAGCACAATAAAAAAAACCCGGCAGTGATTGAGGCAATTAAAAAACTAACCGAGTTTAACAAACAGCGTGACGGACATAAGCTAACTGCAGCAAAAGTGCAATTCATTAAAATGAAAATATTTGATCCCAATAGAAAAACACGATTGAAGATGATTGCAAAACAATTTGGAATAAGTGAAATGCAGTTGTACCGTATTAAAACCGGAGAAAATTGGGGACATGTAAAAATAAAGGAAGAATAAAGTTTCAGCCTTTTAAAATTCTGATTTTTGAATGGTAGTGGAGACTTTCTAAAAAATAAGAGGAAGCATTTTAATTAATGCTTCCTCAAAAAATCAAAAACAGTGATTTTTATTTTATAACATTAACCTTTTGCACCATTGTAGATTGGTCAGTTGTTATTTTTACAAAATATGTTCCAGGTGGCAAGTCTTTCAAATCAATACTTGCTTCTAATTTAGGAATAATGGTAAGGATGTTTTTTCCTGTAATATCAATTAAATTAATTTCATTAACCTTAAGGTCAGAAAAATTAATTGTTAATACCCCTGTAGCAGGATTAGGAAAAACAGTGATATTATCTTCAGTTATTTTTAAAATTGAAGTAGGATCTGATGCAGGAAGGGCAACTAATTCCCCACCAGTTGGAAGAGCAACAAACAACCCAAAAGATGCACCGTTACTGTTGTTCTCAGGCATTAAAAAACCTGATGTAATTACAACTATTGCTTGATTTTCCAGCCCTAGTGTTGCTAAAGGAGCATTAACAGAAGCTAAAGTTGTATTTCCCTGATCCCTTACTTCTAATACATAATCAATTGTTGGCAATTCAAAATATCCTGCGAACTGTGAATATGCTGCATCTTCCACTACGGTTCCTGCTCCAAATCCTACTTCAACAATATCAATAAGCGGTGCATCTGTTACTCCATGGTAAACTAAAACATCAGTAAAATTGGAAAGTCTGGCAGTTTCCCTTGCCCCGGTAAATACTTGCAGGGTAAATGCGGGTGCGGGGGTATAACCCTGATCTGAAATTATCCCTGAAGCAACTACAACATAGGTTTGGTCCATTTCAAGAGTAAAAGGAAAGGATGCAATTGCCTCACTGGGACCTGAACTATTGCCAGGGGCAATTTGTACATTCATTTCCCTGCCTGCAGGTACGGTTCTGTATTCAGTAGCAGTTCTAAACTGAAAGTTATCCTCATACATTTGTCCATCAACATATATGTCAATTGTTTGAGCTGCGGCATCTGCTGAATTGTGAATAATTTGCACCCTTGCTGTTTGTGCATTGGTACTGCTAAAAAATAGCATTATGGGTATAAAGAATGCAATTATTGAAATTGCAAAAGGCTTGTTTTTCATAAGTATTATCGTGTTTAGTTATTTTAGAATTGTTACTATTAAATGATTGTTATTTTTTTAACTTTATTTTAACTGGCCAAAAAACATACCACTTGTATTGCTTTGGATTCATATTAATAAAAGCTGCATTGCCAGCAGAATTAATGGATTTTGAAGGAAAAAAAAGAATGAGATCTAAAAAACCATTGCTAACACAAGGAACTACATGAAAAACTAAACACAACTGCCATTTTACCCTACAGTAGCGGGCAGCAGGAAATTCAATTTGCTTAGCGTTTAAAATTGATTTTTAAGCAGGAACTATTTTAAGTTTTTGTTATTTAGAAACTGTTTTGAATTATTTAAGAATAATTTTATGTGAATAAGTATGTTTATAACTAATTGATTTTCAGTAAGTTGGCCTGGGTTAATTTTGTATCTTGTAGATTATCAACCAAATAACTCT